>JBCDHV010000299.1:0-5460 GCA_038749615.1 Bacteroidota bacterium | reverse complement strand
TTCTTCGCCATTGGGGGCAGGTCCGGGGGCAGCAGGACGATGGTCGTTCCGCCGAACGGGCCGGGGCAGCGTGGGATCACCCCCGGCTCGCGAGCCGCTGCCGGCTCGATGGCCAGCGAGACCTCGTGAGAAACAAGATCGGCTGAGGTCTGGGACGCGACCCCGATCCGGTGCCCCAGAACTTCACCGAGGTGCATGGCCTGCAATCTGGCCCAGAGCAATTCGCGTGGCGAATCCGTTCGGGTCAGGATGTAGTGCGTTGGCTCGTCCATCCGCTCCGGCTCGGCGTCGCTGCCTAGCGCCGCGGCCACGGCTGCCGATGAAGTTGACTAAAAACTAGACGTGTGCAAATCTGCAGCGATGAACGCGGTGTCGACGCCCGCCGAGGCGTACTGATCCAGCTCCTTGGTCCAAAAGGACTGCTCTTGCGCCGGGGCCACCACGGTTAACGAACGCTTTGGGAGAACGCCCGCCGCGTACATCTCAGGCAGGAGGAGCGGCAGGTCGGTCAGCTTGCTGTACCGCTCCGGCTGGATCGCGACCGCTTCAACGCCGATGCGGTCGGTGCGGGCAGCGATCGCCGCCACGACCGTAGCGCCCTCCCCTTCGCCAGCCAAGCAGACCCGGCTTTGGTCGACGTCAAAGTGCCGCGACACGTACGCCCAAATCCGCTCCACGCCTACGGTCAGCACCCCGATGTCTTCAGCAAACGAGTCTTGCCTGAAACATCGACCGCCGGTGGCGCGATCGGGACCCACCATGCGGTGCGGCGCCTCTACGACGACAACCAGCGCCTCATCGCCGTACCGCTTCCTGCACAACGGCAACACCTCTTCGGCGGTCAGGCCTTCGTCTGCGAGCCAAATGAGCAGCGGCAGGGGGGCGTTGGCGGTGCGGTCGTCCGGTGTGTGCAGGACGTACTCGACGTCACGCGAAACCGCGACGCTTCGTCTGCCCTGCTCGAAATTTGTTGCTCTCGCTTCGACGACGGCTGTGTAGTCCGCTGCGGGTGTGCCGGTAAGCCGAACCGTGGCAGGAGAAATCGATGGCGTGATCGCCACCGTCTTGAGTTCGGCGGTCGGCTCGCGCGACCGCACCTGTTGCACAACCCCGTCGCCGTAGGCCGAGTGGAAGCCGCCATTCACGTGCAAGACCAAATGACCCGGGTGGTCGTCCACGGCCGGGACGCAGGCATCCCCCATGGCGTTGTCCCACAACGACTGCACCGAGTAGAGCCGCGCATCGGGGTCGTTCGACGCCCCCATCATGCCCGAGTGGCCACGCGTGGCGTTGTCGACGCGACGCCAGTGCGCGTCGGTATTGGGGAACAGGCGATCCGGCACGAGCCGCCGCTCGTCGGCGGTAAGGGATTCGTAGACACGGGCGCCTTCCGAGGCGAACCGCCGCAGCAGTGATCGAGGGAAGTTCGAGCCCACGACCGGCGCCGACCAGCTTCGTGCGAGCTGAAGCAGCGGTTCATACGCATCGCGGTGGTTGCTCCACAGCCGCACCTCATCCGCCAGTTGGCCTTGGCTGATGTCGCCAGCCGAGTAGGCGTCCAGGTGCGGCTGGTCATCGCGGTGGAACATCTCGAGGGCGAGCACCAGCTTTCCGTTGCGTCGGCGGAGCAGCTCCTCGAACAAGAAGAGCTGCAGGCGGTGCGTTGTCTCGTCGGTATGCGACTCGCCGAGGAAGACGTAGTCTGCCGCGGCAAGCTTGTCGGCGAGCGTTGCGAGCGTGAGCCTCTCGTCTCCGCTGCCTTGCCTCCGCTCCGGAGCTTGCTTCGGCTACGCCTCAGCAAGCTCCTCCGCTATGGCAACGCAGCGGTCCCCTTAACCCAGATCCTCTCACAAGAGCTGGTTCATAAAACGGGGGAAGGCCAGCACGACGCCCGCAGTCGCAATCGCTAGGGGCCGGTCGGATCCTTCCGGACCGGGGCGCGCCGCGTGCATGGCTTAGCCAATCGAGCGACACTCTCATACCAGCTCTGCGGTCGACCCCGCTTTCTCCGTGCCACCAACGCAGCACGTGCCGTCGACGAAAAACGGTATCTACCGTTTTGACTCGACGCTCACCGAATAAATACCGCCAAAACCCGAGAGAGAGTGCAATCGAGTACAATGGCTTGCAATCGTCCCGCCAGACGCTAAGCCAACCGTATTCGCAGAGGAAAACGCTCGAAAGCGAGGCGTTTCAGCGGAGTTTGACATGCAAGAGGTCACAGATTCGAGTTCTGTCGTGCCCACTTTTAAAAACTTGGCTTTTTAAGGCTTGGCTCGAAGCATCGAAGTGCGGAATGCACGATTCGATGCACGAAATGAGAGCCAAGCCATGCCACGGCGACCAAAGCCGTATTTCGGGAAGCAGACCAAGAGCTGGTACTGCTCGATCAACGGTCGTCAGCTTCCCTTGGGGAAAGACCGCGAAGCCACCTTTGAGCGGTTTCACGCCCTGATGGCGGACCGGAGCCAGGTCCAGAGCGAGCTGACAACGCTCTACGATCTCTCTCAGGCGTATCTGGACTGGGTTGAGTCAAACCGCAAGCCCGCCACGTACAAGCTGCATAGGCACTACCTGAAGGAGTTCATCGGCAGCGTCGGCAAGCGGATGCGTCCTTCGCAGCTGAAGGTGCACGACGTCGTCAAATCGCACGAGGGTTTGGGCGTTGGATCAACGACCCAGAACGGAGCCGTTGCCATCGTGCAGCGGATGCTGAACTGGGGCGTCGAGCAGGAATACCTGCAGCGCAACCCAATCAAAGGGATACGGAAGCCAAGGACGAAGCGGCGGGACGTCTTCTGCACCCCTGAGCAATGGAAGCGAATTCGCCAACAGGCCAAAGAACCGCTCGCGAGCTTCTTGGACTTCCTCTTCCTTACAGGATGTCGCCCTCTGGAAGCCCGCAGCATTGAAGCCCGCTACCTGCACGGCGATCTGATCATCTTCCCGGCTGACGAATCCAAAGGGGAAACCGAGCCCAGGGTGATTTACCTAGTTCCCGAAGCGAAAGCCATTCTGGGGCGATTGGCCAAAAAACAGCCAAACGGGGTTCTCTTTCGCAACACGAGAGGAACGCCTTGGACCAAAGACGCCATCAAGTGTCAACTGACCCGCATCAGCGAGAAGGTCGGTTTCCGGGTGATCGCCTACGGCGCACGCCACTCCTTTGCGACACAGGCTTTAACTGAAGGCGGCGTTGACCAGATCTCCGTGGCTCACCTGATGGGGCACAAAGACACAAGCATGGTCAGCCGGGTGTATTCGCACTTGGCCAAGAACCCGGACTTCCTGCGACAGCAAGCTCAGAGGGCCGTGCAGATGCGGTCTCAACGCCTGCAACCTGCTGACCAGCAGCAAGAAAATACTTGACCTCTGGACATCGTGTATGGCAGAGAGGGAAATGACTCGCTATCACGGCACCTCGACCGAGCATCTGGAACGCATGCTCGAAGAGGGGCTGCTTCCGCGGACGCAAAGTGGGCACCCCAGCAACTGGGAAAAGTCGTTGCGCTCCCGTCCGTTCGTCTATCTGTCCACCGCTTACCCGGTCTACTACGCCTGCAATGCCGCAGGCGACGGGCATGACCCGGTGATCTTGAAGGTGCAGGTCAACGAGGAGCATCTGCTGCCTGAAGAGGACTACATCGCCTATCAGATTTCGGACGGCACAACCGAGGACTGGCGGAAGAATATAGCCGGGTGTGATCGTGAAGCTTTTGATGATGGCGTTTGGTGGCGTCGCAGTCTGGAGAGCTGCGGCAATGTCTGCACACCAACGATCGCACCCGCTTCAATCCTCGACCATCGTGTGGTGCCTTATCGGGAATACGCCGAATTGCTCCTGGACACCGGGGCCTTCTGGCCCTTGCCCAAGGCAACGTCCGCGAGCCGGAGCTTCTCGATGATCTGCTCCGTCGTGTGCCGTGTTCGCTTCATCGTTCGAGAATCCCTTCCGGGCTTCGCCCGGATGCGATCCTCTCACAACAAGTGGATCAATTTCAGGGGGGAAGGCCAGCTCAGGAAGGCCGGGTTGTCGTTCCACTCGCCGGGGGCGTCCGCCACGTCCCGGACCTGCCCGGCGCCGGGGGTCACCACCAGCTCGGTCCACGCCTGCTCGCTGCTTCCCTGGAGGTTGAAGTCGCCGACGAACAAGACGTTGGCCCCTTCACCGAGCGCATCCGCGTTCGCCCGCAGGAAGGCGGCTTCGTTACCGCGGATCGTCCCATCGCTGTTCGAGTTGCCGCTCTTGAGGTGGACGCTGTAGATGTAGAAGTCGCTTTCGCCGGCCGTGTCAGCCGGCCGGAACTCACCCCGCAGGATGTTGTGGGTGAAGTCGGCGTTGCCCAGGTCGACGGTGTTCAACAGCGAGACCTGCGACGTGTCGTAGACAAACCCGGTGGCGTCTCCGCCGCCGTCGAGGCCCGAGATCGCGGTGGCGTAGTCGGTCGACGTGTAGAGCCCGTCGAGGACCGACTCGATGCGCCCGAGCGAGTCGTTGCCGCTGCCGGGGAGGTCTGTTTCCTGGACGGCTAGCACACTGACCGGGAGAGCGTTGCCGGCAACCGACTCCAGGCCGATCGCCTCGAAGATCGTCGCGTAGTCGGCTTCCTCGGCGGCGTCGTTCGGGCGGTTCTCGGTGTTCCACGCGACGACGCGGAGGGCGGTCAGCAGGTCGCGTCGTTCGAGCGTCTCAAGGCGTAGGTGGCGCATCCGGCCATCCAAGCTGCCCGCTGCGAACCCGGCGACCATCAGGCGAATCGCGTTTGCGTTCCGCTGGAAACTACTACTCACAAGCCCCTAGACCCCCGGCCAGCAGAAATCGCAGCCAAACACCCCCGACCCGCACGCCTGCATTTCGTTCGCGGCTAAGATTGTCCGGAGACGCTCTTCGGGCGTTAGTTCTTTCGACCACTGGGGCTCGGGCCCAAAGTGCTTCGGCCATGCGCAACCCTCGGCGTAGCACGGCGAACGCCGGCTGCCAGGGTGTGGATGAGGTTGGCCATACGATTGATCCAGGTGTCCCTCCGCAAATCAATCGCAGAAGGAATGCGGCGCCCGCCAATCGCTCGCGGAAATTGCTGGAACCAAGCCAAGCCCCCAGGCTGTCGGGCATGCCAGAAGCCCTGCTCATCGGCGGCCCGCCCGATCTACGTGGCCCCCGCAAGATCAACGACAGCGAAGGCGAACGCCTCCGCTTCTGGACCGTCGAGTCGACCGAGCGGCGACTGCCCTTCCTGTACGGCTACAGCGGCACGCCCGGTGACGTGATCTACTACAACCCGCACCCGACCCTAGGAGGCGTCTAAGAGCCTGTGTTCAGAACTGATGTTGGCAGATATGGCGAAGGGCTGACAATGGCGTGTTTTGAAGCCCATAGAGGGAAACGCCATGCCGAGTCGCTTGGTGACGGATTCGTTGTGGGAAGAGATCGAGTCGTTGTTTCCGGTGCACGAGCAATCG
>JBCDHV010000298.1:0-5464 GCA_038749615.1 Bacteroidota bacterium | reverse complement strand
GAGCCGGCTGACGCGCAGACGTATTTCCCTCAAAAGGGACAGAGCGGTTACCTGAGCTTCGATTTCGACTTCGACGGTGATGTCGACGCGGCAGACGTGGTGCTGATGTTCACGGTCGGGCACGGGCGGTAGGCTCCCGCTGGTCGCATGGCAGGTGGGCTGGTCGCGGGTAGCAGGTGAGGTACGGTATCGCCGTGACCGAGCTAGGCGAGCCGTCTCACCTGCTACTCGCAACTCGTCCACCCACCACGTGAGTGAAGCGAATCGGAGACCGGCGGGCGCAGAGGTCTCTGGCGAAACATGTCAATCGAAAGCGTGGTGGTGCCGGCACGTTGTAGCTCCGAGCGGCGTCTGTGCCCGAAGACCTCTCCCCCCTGTGCTTTACCCGAGCCAAGCGAGCCGCCTCACCCCTCCACTCCTCCCCCTAGCCACCCCTCCACCCGAGCGAAGCGAATCGGGGAAGGACGGGTGCAGAGGTCTCTGGCGAAACATGCCAATCGGAAGCGTGGCGGTGCCGGCACGTCGTAGCTTCGAGCGGCGTCTGTGCCCGAAGACCTCTCCCCCCCCTGCGCTTTACTCGAGCCAAGCGAGCCGCCTCACCCCTCCACGCGTCTCCCTGGCCACCCCTCCACGCGAGCGAAGCGAGACCCCCGCCCACCCGCAGCGAGCCAAGCGAGCGTCCTACCAACCACCCAACTAAAGAATGTACTGGCTCAAGTCGCGGTTCTTCGCCAAGCCGGACAGCCGTTCGTGGACGAGGGCTTCGTCTACCGTGACTTGGTCTGAAGAGATAACGTCGGGGATCTCGAAGAGGAGTTCTTCGAGGAGCGTCGTCAGGATAGTGTGGAGCCGGCGGGCACCGATGTTTTCGACTTCTTCGTTGACCTGCGCGGCCACGCGGGCGATCTCGCGGATCGCGTCGTCCGTGAACGTGATCTCGACGCCTTCGGGCTTTAGCAGCGCGGCGTACTGCTTGAGCAGTGCGTTCTTGGGCTGCGTCAGGATCTGGTAGAAATCGTCTTCACCGAGGCTCTGGAGTTCGACGCGGATCGGGAAGCGGCCCTGGAGTTCGGGGATCAGATCGCTGGGCTTGGCGACGTGAAAGGCACCGCTCGCGATGAACAGCACATGGTCGGTCCGGACGAGGCCGTACTTCGTCGTGACGGTGCTGCCTTCGACAATCGGGAGGAGGTCGCGCTGGACGCCTTGCCGGCTCACGTCAGGCCCGCCCGAGCCGCCGGGGCCACGCGACGAGCCGCCGGCTACCTTGTCGATCTCGTCGATGAACACAATGCCCGACTGCTCGACGCGGGTAATCGCCTCTTTCGTGACGGCGTCCATGTCGATCAGCTTCTGGGCTTCTTCCTCCGCGATGACCTCGCGGGCTTCGGAGATCGGGAGCCGGCGCTTCTTGCGGTTGCGCCCGCCCAGGTTGCCGAACATTTCCTGGAGGTTCATGCCCATCTCCTCCATCCCCATCGGGCCGAACATCTGGATCATCGGCTGGGAGTTGGAGGCAACGTCGATCTCGACTTCCCGGTCGTCCAGCTCGCCTCGGTGGAGCTTCTCGCGGAATTTCTGCCGTGTACGCTCGCGAAGCTCATCGTCTGCCGAGGGCGGAGAGGCCGTATCGTTGTTACCGGGGGCCGGCAATGGAAAGCCGAAGTTGGGGACGTTGGCCGGCGTCCGCCGCTTCTCCGAAGGGGGAATCAACAGATCGAGCACGCGCTCCTCGGCCAGCTCGCGGGCGCGTTCTTTCACGGTGGCTGCCTGCTCCTCGCGTACCATCTTGATCGCGAAGTCGGCGAGGTCCCGGATCATGCTTTCCACGTCCCGGCCCACGTAGCCGACCTCCGTGAACTTCGTGGCCTCGACCTTGATGAACGGCGCACCGCTGAGCTTGGCGAGCCGGCGGGCGATTTCGGTCTTGCCGACGCCCGTCGGGCCGATCATGATGATGTTGTTCGGCACGATCTCGTCGCGCATCTCTTCGGGCGCGTTCTGCCGGCGCCACCGGTTGCGCAGCGCAATCGCCACGCTCTTCTTGGCCGCCTGCTGCCCGACGATGTAGGTGTCGAGCGCGGCAACAATTTGCTTGGGAGTCAGATCCATGAACTCGCTTCGTTCGCGTAAACGGAAGTAGAGGAGAACGTAAGAGGATGAACGGTCAAGAGCAGCAGATGTAACCTTACCCGCCCAGCGAGAAGCCACTAGCTACTCGCCACGTGCGTACCCGCCACGCGCCCAACCGGTGCTTAATCCTCCCAGTCGTCATCGTAATCGTCGTCGAAGCCACGGTCGATGGCGTACGACCGGGTGCGGGTGGACTGCTCCTCGCGCACGGTTTGCACGTCGGGATGTTCGGTGTTGACGATGAGGACGGTGTAGTCGTGCTCGATCCCCCGGCGCTTTTCGAGGCGAACGGCACCGGCGTTCTCGAGGTCGCCGATGAGCGATTTCGGCTCGTGCCCTTCCACGTCACCTAGTTCTTCGGAGAGCTTGCGGAGCAGCGGGGAGAGGTAGACTTCATCGTACTGGCCGAAATGCGCTTCGATGATTTGCAGCGCGTGCCGGTCCATTTCGTACGGCAGTTCTTCGACATCCCTGAACTCCGTGCCCCGGTACGATTCGGCCCGCGAGCGCGTCCGGCGCGACGAGTTTTCGAGCAGTTGGTTGGCGTCGACGAAGAGACAGTCGCGCGCGGTCTGCAGCAGCGAGGTCGACGCACCCGGCCGGAAGGCGATGAGCACGATGCGTTGCCCGGTGCGCTGCGCAAGGTGCACGAGCGGCAGATAATCGTGCACGGCCGAGAGGATCACGAGCGTGTCAACGAGGTCGGCCTGCGTGTAGATCGTCTCCGTGAAGTCGATGGCGAGCGCCATGTCTACGGTGCTCTTCTGCCCCGTCATGCCGATGGGGCGGGCATCCACACCCAAATTGTAGAGTCCTTTTTGGACAGCTCCGGTGTTGAGCGTCTCGTAATCGGCGTAGGCGCACGCAGAAATCGGGATCGAGCGGGTCCGGCTGGTGATGTATTCCCGGGCGGCATCCACGAGATCGAGAATCGTGTCTTCCGGATAATCCGCCTCTTTAGACAGGTAGATGTAGAGGTCGTGGTAGTCTACGAAGAGAGCGGCACGAGAGCGCTGCGGCATAGGACTCTAGGTTGATTCTAACGCAGAGCCTGGCGTGGTACAGCGCGAGACGAAACTTAATCAGGGCAGGATCTAGGTGCAGATCCTTTGCCTCGGGTGAAGCCGGCGGAATGAATGGCCGGAAAATCTGATTCTTTTCGCTCTGCACCGATGGTTGGCTAAGCGGGATGCTCGCTGCGGCAAAAACGGGCCACCGTTTATCTGGTACGCCCAGCCGGCCAAAAACCAAACACCATGTTCTGCAGGAATACTGGAATATGTCAGCAGAAACGGAAGGGAGGGGGTTCAGTTCCGCGGTTTACGACTCGGGAGACGCCTTGGCGGGAAGCTCCAGAATGGTGCGGTTATGATTCGTGTAGATACAAATATCTGCCGCAATGGAGAGGGCTTCCTCGACGATATCGCGAGCCGAGAGGCCTGGGCTGTGCTTGAGCAGGGCCCGAGCCGCTGCCAGCGCGTACGAGCCCCCCGATCCGATGGCAACGACGTTATCGTCCGGCTCGATCACATCGCCGGTCCCGCTGATAAGCAGAACCCGGTCTGGCGAGGCGACGGCCAGCAGGGCTTCGAGCCGGCGCAGGTAGCGGTCTGTACGCCAGTCTTTGGCGAGCTCGACGGCCGCACGCACTTCGTTGCCCCCGTACTGTTGCAGCTTTTCCTCGAACCGCTCGAACAGCGTAAAGGCGTCTGCCGTGGAGCCGGCAAATCCGCTCAGGATCTTCCCGTCGTACAGCGGCCGCACCTTCCGGACGCTACGTTTCATAACGGTATCGCCCATCGTCGCTTGCCCGTCCGCTCCCACGGCGACGGTCCCATTATGCTTAATCGCGACGACGGTAGTGGCTTTTATGTTCGCGTTGCTCACGTTTTAATGTTGATCGTGGATGTGTAGTACGTGGTCCGTAGTACGTTGTGTGTGGATCTGTGGTTCGTAGTGGGTAAAGGTCACAGATCTGCCGGCTACGCACTACACATCACGCCCCCACGGTCAACAAATCATCGACTACGCACCACGTACCACGAACCTACGATCAACGAATCATCGCCAGCCGGGTGACAAAGTCGTCTTGGATTTGGTTGACCTCGCGGGTTTTGATGGTGTAGTGGTTGCACATCAGGGAGAAGGCGAGACGGCGGCCAGAGCGGGTGGTAACGTAGCCGCTCAGGGTGCGAGCCCCCGAGATGTAGCCGGTCTTGGCGCGGGCGTTGCCGCGAGCTGGGCCGCGCCGCATCCGGTATTCGAGGCTTCCGTCGACGCCGGCAATCGGGAGGGACTCGTAGAAGGCATCAAAGGTGGCGCTGTTGGTGCCGGCCATGTATTCGAGCAGCGCCACGGTCATCTCGGGCGTGACCAGGTTGATGTGGCTCAGCCCGGACCCATCGGCCATGACGATGCGGGACGTGTCGACGCCGGCCGTGGCGAAGGTGCGCATCGCCGCCTCGATGCCGAGTTCGTGCGAGCCGGCGCTGTCAGGGTAGGCCTCGACGGCGATCGTTTTGAGTAGCTGATCGGCGAAAAGGTTGTGGCTTCGCTTGTTGACGACCTTCGCCAATTCGGCCAGCGGCGGCGAGGTGTAGACGGCAATCTGTTCGGCGCGTTGGTAGTCAGGTTTGATCGACAGATCGTCGACATCGACGGCCCGGCCTTCTACCACAATGCCCTCGCGCACGAGCGTCTCGCGGAAAACGTGCATGAAGTACTGCGTCGGGTTGGCGACGGTCAGCGACTCCTTGTCTGTGCGGCCAGCCGGCACGAGACTGGAGAGCCGGATCTTGTTGCTTCCCGGAGCGCGTTCGTAGCCCTCGTCGATGCGCCCACCTGGGATCGTGCGCGTGGCGTTGACGACCTGCACGTAGTCGGTATTGTGCGGCTCCCAGCTCACGGTGGCCGGCTGCCCAGGTTCGGTGGCCTTGATCTCGAAATCGACGCAGTTGTCATTGAACACGAGCCCGCCGAGTTCGGCCGCGTACCAGTACGGGAGGTCATCCCAACTCCACCCGTAGCCAAGCGCCACGTCGTCGAACACATCGTCGTCGCCAATCAAATCCCCCGTGATGTGCCGGATTCCGGCTCCTTTCAGCCAGCCGGCCCAGTCCCGGAAGGTGCGCGTCCGGTCGTCGTCGTTGAAACGCCCTGAGATCGTGGGGTCCCCGGAGCCGCGGACGATGACGTTGCCATGCAGCACGCCGTTCTCGACCTCGCCATCGACGTACACCCGCGTCTTGTAGCTGAAGTCTGGCCCGAGCTGATCGAGGCCGGCGGCCGTCGTGTAGAGCTTCATGTTCGAGGCCGGCGTGAAGCTCTTGCT
>JBCDHV010000297.1:0-5469 GCA_038749615.1 Bacteroidota bacterium | reverse complement strand
GTCGGTATCGTGGAGCATCTGCGTGGGCGGGGCATCAATGCCCATGCGCCCTACGTCGTGCCGTACGCCACGATTGCTGAGCGTGCCGGCATGTGGAAGACTCATCTCGATGAGATCGTCGCAAACTCTGCATCGGACCACGCGCACTTGATCGGCTTTTCGATGGGCGGGCTCGATGCGCGGTACCTCATCTCGGTGCTGGGCGCTCACCAGAATGTCGCAACGCTCACCACCGTCGCCACGCCCCATCACGGCTCGCCGTTGGCCTCGTTCGTCCTCAGCCGGCCGGCTCTGCTGAAGAACCTCATCGTGGGCAGCATGAACCGCGTCGGCACCTACGCCTTCACCGAGGCGGCGTCGAATGCCGAAGCCGCCCTGCACGAGCTCACCCCGGAGTATCTCGACGAGACGTTCAACCCGGCCGTTCCAGATCACGAGTCGGTTACGTACTACTCCTACGCGGCCCGGGCCGGCCGAGGCACCGGCATCCGTCTGAATCCCACGATGTTCATCTCGAACTGGGTGGCCTACGCGAAGGCCGGCATCAACGACGGCTTCGTACCCATCGAGAGTGCCAAATGGGCCGGTTACCAAGGCATCATCGACGCGGATCACGGCGAACTGATCGGCCTTTCCTACCCTGGCTCCACGTTCGACACCCATGCGTTCTATGCCCGCGTCGCCCACCTCATCGGCGTTGAGCCAGAACCCGCCCTTTAGGCTGCGGTCAAAAACTCGGCGTGGCCGGCATACTCGGTCATGATGGCGAGGGCTGCCGTTTCGAACAGGTCGAGGCCGTGAGGGTCCGAGGCGTCGTAGTGCTGCTCGGCATGGGTGTAGGTGGGCGCTAGAGTCCCGGCTCGGTAGGCGTCCAGGATGGCAGGATGTACGTAGTAGGCACGGCACACCGCCGGCGTGTTGCCAATGGCCCGGGCCACCGCCTTGATGCAGTCGACGATGGCTTGCTTCGCGTCCTCATCAGACCCCGGAGGGCCGGCGTCGAGCAGGTGCGAAAACGCACGGACGGTACCGCCCCACGTGCGGAAATCTTTTGCCGTGAACGGCTCGCTCATCGCCGCTTCGAGAAACGCGTTGATGTCGCCTGACTCGACCGAGCCGTAGGTATCCTCGTCGCTGACATACTGGAGCAAGCGCTGGCCCGGCAGCTCCTGGCAGCGGAGGAGATTGCGGGCGATGCGGCGGTCCTTGAAGCTCACTTCGCGTTCCTTCCCGCTCTTGGCGGTGTACCGAAGCGTCACCGTACCGCCGTACACGTCGAGGTGCTCGTCGCGGAGCGTGGTGAGGCCGAAGCTGCCGTTTTTCCTGGTGTAGACCTCGTTGCCGACACGCACGTGCGCCGCGTCCAGTACAGCCACGGCCAACGCAGTGACCTTCTCTTTCGACAGCGTCCGCTTGCGCATGAGCGTCGACACGGCTTCCCGAAGGGCCGGCAGGCGTTGCCCGAAGAGCACCATTCGGTGAAACTTGGCCTCGCTGCGGACGCGCTCCCACTCCTCGTGATAGCGGTACTGCTTCCGGCCTTTCTGGTCGCGGCCGGTCGCTTGCAGATGGCCGGCAGGATCAGCGCAGATCCACACCTCTTGCCACGCCGGCGGGATCACCAACGCCACGAGCCGGTCGCGCTCTGGGCCACGCTCCACCAGCTCGCCGCCGGGGCGATAATACGCGAAGCCTCGGCCTTTCCGCCTCCGTGTGTAGCCCGCCACCTCGTCGCTCACGTACCGCAAGCCAGCCTCCCGAGCACTCAACTCGGGATCGGTGAGGCGTTCGAGCGTGAGGGTGTTCAACTCCATGGATCCAGCCGGCTGCACGGATACGTTCAATACACTTGCGATCTGGCTGGGGAATTTTCCCAGTGTACACGCGCCGGCGAGAAATACGCCATAGACCGGGTCCTAGACCGAGGATACAGTTTCGGCCCGGCTCTAGCCCCTTGCCCCTCACCGCACTGCTGCCAGGACCTCCAGTGCGCGGTCCAGCACGCGGTCTCGTCCGGGTTCTACGGCGATGCGCTCGTCCGGGCAGATTCCCACGCCATCGATGGTCTGGCCATCCACGGTGAACACCCGTTCGAACGAGAGTGAATAGAGCCAGCCGTTGACCAGTTCACGCTCGTGGGTGCTTCCAGGTGTACCGGAGGTGCAATCGCCCAGCAGCGTCGCATCGGTCGCTGTACGCAGAGCCAGGAGAAATCGTTCAGCTGCACTCACGGTGTATTGGCTCGTGAGCGCAACCACGGGCCGGCGGTACGGCGTGTCGCCAAACGGCCGCACGACGTGCTCGTAGGGCTCCGAGAAGGCATCCGGTGCTGGGCCGAGTCGCTGCTGTGTGCGCAAGTAGACCGCCGGCTCGCTCGCAAACCGGCCGGCCACGTCGCGGGAGCGAATGCCGTTTCCGCCGTCGTTGTCGCGCACGTCGATGATCAGCGCCGGCGCGTCGGCGAGTTGGTCGAGCACGCGGTGGATCTCGTCGAACCACGTGTCCCCAAGTCCGCCCTTGAAGTCGCGGATCCACAGGTAGCCGATGTCCCCGATCCGGCCCCACAAGATCCGATTGTCCGCCTCATCCCGCGCCGTATCACCGAGCCGTTCCAAGACGAGGCTGCGGTCGAATCCTCGCGTCCATCCTTCTTCCGCTGCCAGGCGGTCCGTTGTGACAAAGGTTCGTTCTGGCGCGATGAGACGAATGTGGGGGTCGCGGGGCACGTAGAGCATGTCGCTCAGTTCGTCGAACACGTCATCGGCCGGCATGTCCGCCGAGAAGCGCGGCTGGTACACCGTGTAAACCGAGTCCCAATCGACGCCGCGAATCGCGAGGTTGCCGGCATAACGGTCGACGCCGGCCCAGGCATCTTCAAACACGGCGACGGGGTCGGTCTGTTCAGCATCCGGCACGAGGCTGTCGCAGCCGGCGACGCCGATCAGGCCCACCAGCATGATGGAGAGGCAAGAAATCCGGTTCATATCGCAGCTCATAGTGCAAGGAGGAGCCTGAACGAGAGACCCTGGTGAAAAAACACCGTTTCTTCGGGTCGGGTGAGGCGCGTCCATTGCCCGTCGAGTACGGCCTCCGCAGCGAGCCGGCGGGTGACCGACCGGCGAAGACGCACCGAGACGGTCCCCTGCTGCACGTCTCGCGGCGACTCAAACCCGCCAAGCCCTAGAAACGACCCTTCGCCGTCGTACAGCACACCGAACAACTCGGCCGAGGCGAGGAAATACGGCGGACGGTTCACGTAGCCACCGAGCGTCGCGCCGGCTTCGGCTTGCATCCAGACGTACGGAATGGCCCGTTCGTAGCGATAGATGGCATCAAGAGAAGCGGTGAGATCCCAGCTGACGCCGTCGAGGTAGTCGTACGTCCGCGTCCGTACGTCGCTGCGGAGCCGGCCACCGAGCCAGTGTGCGTCCGCGAGCCGCCACGCGGCGGTGAACCCAAGGTTCAGTTGGTCCCAGCCCGGAAGTTCGTTGCCGGCGGCGTTGGTCATCGGCCGGGCATTGACTTCGGTGCTCGCCGCCTGAATCCGCACATCCATGCTCCGGCGCGTCCCTCGCCATCTCACGCCTAGATCCAACGGCACGGAGACACCGGCATACCGCAGCGGCGATGCGCTCAGATCGTAGCTGACGCCACGGGCAAAGCCAACTCCGAGCATCACCTCCGTGCCGGCCGGCTCCTGCTGCCCCACCGCCGTGCCGGCCAGCAACAGTAGGCCCGATAGAACAACCAGGCTGCCCCGTGCCCCTTTCGATACCATCTTCCCGTACAGCATGTCCATGGTTCGTCACTCTCAGGTCTTGCAGACAGCAAACCTACCCACCGGCCCACCAACCAACCACCCCACCGTTCCTACCCCACTATTCCTACCCTACGAGACGGTACATTTTACCCGAGAACGGCTTTTCGAGAAAGGCTTCCATCCGCCGGCTCACCGCAGCAACAGCTTCTAGGTCGATGCCGGTGTTCAAGCCGAGACTGTCGAGCAGATACACGGTGTCCTCGGTGGCAATGTTACCCGTTGCGCCAGGGATGAACGGACATCCGCCCAGCCCACCGAAGGCCGTGTCGAAGCGCGTTACTCCGCATTCCAGCGCCGCGACGACGTTCGCCATGCCGAGCCCACGGGTGTCGTGCAGGTGCAGCACGAGGGGCGTATCGCCGGCGACCTCCTGCACGGCGCGGAGGGTCTCTTTCATCGCAGCCGGGTTGGCCATGCCGGTCGAATCGGCCAGGGAAAGCGATTCGACATTCAGTTCGACGATTTGCCGGCTCATGTCGAGGATGCGCTCGATGGGCGTGTCGCCGGGGGCCTTGTAGCCCCAGACGCACTGCAAGCCGGCACGGGCTTCGAGGCCCGATTCGTGGCAGAGCTGCACCATCCCACACATCTGCGCCACCGCCTCATCGAGCGTCATGTTGGCGTTGTCGCGGCTATGCGTCGGGTTCGTCGAGATCGAGAGGTCGACGTGTTTGAGGCCGGCGTCCCGGGCGCGCTCGACGCCCTTCTGGTTCAGTGCGAGGCCAGTGTAGACGGCTCGGCCTTCTGGTGCGCCGGCACACACGGCCTCCGCATCGGCCATTTGCGGCACCCACTTCGGATGCACGAACGACGCAATCTGCACTTCCGGCAGGCCAGCGTCGACCAGCGCCTGAATGACCTCCAGCTTCAGCTCCGTCGGGATCAGCTTGGGTTCAAACTGGAATCCATCACGCGGCCCAACCTCGCAAAGAGTGATGTTCATGGATGTATGAATTGGGATGTATGATTTATGAGGAGCAGCAGGGTCTAGCTACATTTGTTCGTGTAGCTTGGTCTCCGTCCGACTGATTGTCTCTGGCGTGAGCACGAACAGACCAGGTAACCCTTCATACATCCCAATTCATACATCATAAATCCGCGAGCGTCATCTCGGCGAACTCTCGGCCGGCGGGGCTGCCGGCACGGAAGAAGACGGCCGGCTCGCCGATGGGGGCGTCAACGGTGTGCCAGCCCGGTTCGGTGAACGTCTGGCCAGACCAGAGATGCACCCATTCGCTGTCTGGAAGGTAGGCGCGGACGGTCGTCCGGCCGGGATCGGTCACGGGGGCAACCAGCAAATCGTACCCAACGAGGAAGGCCTCGTGGTTCAGCGTGTAGGTGACGGGGTCGTCGGGGTAGTGCATCCACAGCGGCCGGACGACCGGCGCTCCGGTACGCGCCGCTTCGTCGACCAACTGCCGGCGGTATCCCTTCCAGCCGTTGTACACCGCAACCATCCGTGCCGTGTGCGCAATCGTCTCGGCGTCTGTGTAGGCTTGGTGGTTCACGTCCGGCTTGTTGCCCTCGTGCGTCCGAAAGACGACGTTGAAGGCCGACAATTCTGCCCAGCGCATGTACAGCTCGCGGGACCGGTGGTAGTCGCGAATCGGGTGGGTGATGGCTGTGTAGCCGCCGACGTCCGAGTGATT
>JBCDHV010000296.1:0-5477 GCA_038749615.1 Bacteroidota bacterium | reverse complement strand
CCCGAGTACCGCCGGCTAGTAGGCTTGCAACAGCGCATGAACGAGTTCAGGCTCCTGGTGACGGCCGAGCCTGACCGGGTGAGTACGCTCGTGGCCTCGTTGGATGCCTTAGCGATCCGCGTCCAAGGTCGTACGCTGACGTGGGCTGGGCCTTGGCCAACCTGGTACGATGCGCCCCACCCGTCACCACGCGCATACGTGGCTGAGCATCCCGTTCTGCAGCACTTCATCACCGATGCCGATTCGCTTTGGACCCGGCCTGAACCCGGAGCGCTACGGTCGATTCCCTGGCAGACCGATCCCGACTCGGGCTACTTTGAAGCCCTCGCCCTGCGTACCCGAGATGCGGCGTGGCTGCTGGTGTTCTATCCAGTGGCCGGCGAGCTAGAGCGCATCGTTCAGGTCGGAAGAGTGCATGCTCTGGACCGTGATCTACCAGGATCGTAAGACGTGAGGATCCTAGTTGAAGGACTCCTTCTGACAGGAGACCCTCTCGCGTGTAAGATTTGTCCTACATATCGGCACGCATTTGTCTTATACGATGTGCGGACTAGGACCGACACCGCCAGGCTGAGCAGACTCGTAGACTCACAAAGTCTGAGCACGTCACTTCTCAAGCTCAGATCTCGTACAGCGCACTTCTTTATACGTACGAACATAAGGATGATCTGCCTCGTGGTGGGGGCGGATTGATCCTCGGCAAAACGAGCCGGCAGAACGCGAGACACGTGCTGCCGGCTTTTTTGTGTAGCAACCGCATCATACCTGCCGTGCGTCGTTCAATCCCCTTCTCAGCGTATCCCAACCCAACGACCGGCCTTTTGAGGTTTGACCTGCCCCCAACGTGCACCATCGCTCCTTGCAGCATCAGGGTGTACGATTTTCTAGGGCGTCAGGTAGGTTCCTTTCCGAGCCCACATGCGGGCGCAGACCTGAGTCCTCTACCGGCCGGCATTTACTTGGTCCGTCTAACCACTAAGGCTGGGACGCATACTCTGCGCGTCGTCAAGTTGTGAGCAAGGTCAGTGTGGAAATGTCAGTGGAAGTGTCAGTGGGGAAACGTCCATGAGGAAACGCCAACCTGGGAAGGTCTAGTTGTGGAAAGAGCCTCTGGTATACCGTGCCCGCGCTTCAGCACAAGAATCTTCAGAGATGCTTGATTTGCTCGTAAAATATGTGTTTATTCATATGTTCAAAATATATAACCACCTGATCATTCGGCCGGCGGGAGTGGGAAAAATACACGCGAGGATGATCTCCGGATGAGCATCAACCCCAAGCACATGACGATCCGTGAACGCACGCTCGATCTCCTCAAGAAAGCAGAAGCCGGCCAATCGCTGGAAGCCATTGAGATGCATTACCATCCCGATGTGACGATCATCGAAGCAGATGGACAGGTCTTCCAAGGCAAGGAGAAACAGAAAGAACGCATGGTCGAGTTCATGGGCACGATCGAAGCCATGCACGGTGGCGGCGTTGCCGCAGTCACGGTCGACGAAGAGAACCGTGTGAGCATGGTCGAGTCCAGTCTGGATGCCACCTTCAAAGGCATGGGGCGCGCCAAGATCGAGGAAGTGGAGGTGTATCGATGGGACGCAGACGGCCTCGTCACTGAGGCGAGGTTCTATTACAACAGGCCAGGTGCCTGACGAGTTGAGTGGTTGGGCAATTGGGTGGTATGATGGAGTCGTACACCCAAGCCCCCGATTGCCCAGCCATGCATGTAGCCCGCACCCCTCTTTTGACTGCCATTGCCGGCAGCCTACTTGCGCCCTCTCTCGTTCTCATTGTATCGGCGCTCGCCTCTGGGCTCCCGGTTGGTGAGGTGTTCAGCGCCTGGATTCGCCACGTGCTGGGGGGCCGGCCGAGTGTCCTTGCAACGACCGTCCTCAACCTCGCGCCCGTCGGCATGCTGGCTATCGTTCTGTTCGCCCACACTCGTGGTAACGGAAGCGAAATCACTCGCGGGCGCATGGCCTGGGCCGGCTGCATCGCCATTTTGATCATAACGGTGTGGGTGAACCTGCAATTCTGGCCTCGCTTCTTCCCTGCCCAACAGCCCCTCGGCTTCCCCCACGGCATTGAACTCGTAATCGGGCCGCTGTTCTTCGCCCCCTTCGCTGCTTTGAGTGCCACGGCCGGCACCTGGATCTTGGATCGCGTTCTCCGAAAGTAGATGGTTCGCGCGGGCGAGCCACACCGAAGCCTCCGAGATGGTCTCCCCTGCCCGCCACGCTCCGCCCGACCTGCCCACCCATAAAGAACCCATCAAGTCTTGACGCCGGCACAAAAACACCCTATTCTAGCCGGCCTGTCACAAAGCCCAAGTGGCGGAATTGGTAGACGCGCATGATTCAGGGTCATGTGTCCGCAAGGACGTGGAGGTTCGAGTCCTCTCTTGGGCACAGCAGATTACAAAGGGTTTAGGCCGGCTTCAGGTCTAGACCCTTTTTTGTGCTCCCATTCGAGCTAAGACCAGCCCGTTGACCGTGCGGGCAGTTTCTATCCCTGCCGGGCTCCACGCGCTGGATGCGGCTTCGCACCTGTGACCTCACCGGGCCGTGGAGACAGCCCAGCTGGATGCGTTACCGCGGGGCGGTATCGAATCGGTTGTCGGCCTTGAGGCTCGACTGCAGGGCCTGCGCGCTCGTCACGTTCTGACCGCGAAAGGCCTCGCCGGCGGACGTTGCAAACTGGCAGTTCAAGATGCGGTAGGCCGCGAGCCGGCCTGTGCCGGACGCTGCTCCATCGACAATGCGCCGCATGTTGCCCACACGGCAGCCGATCATGGTCAGACAGTCGACGTGCGCGCCGTTCGAGAGTTGTAGGATTTCGGCGTTGTTGGGGTCATCGGCGTTCGTGATCTGCACGCCAAACAGGAGGATGTGGCGCACCCGACGGCCGGGAAAGACCTGAACGAGCGTCTTGGCGAAGTCGATCGTTCCTCCCACCAAGCAGAGCATATTCAGGTCTTGATTCACGTCGATAACTTGCCGTGCGTTCTTCGTATCGAGCCTGAGCGTGACCGACTTGAGCGCGCGGCTTTCCAACACGACGGCCTTTCCACCGCCGGGTTCATCCCAGATCGAAGAGCCCGTGAGCGAGAGCTGTTCCGGGCAACTCCACAGCACCCAGTAGTCGCTCTGCGCGCTCGGCGTCTGTCCCGTGTGGCCGTTTCGGAGTGAGATGTAGCGCGCCCCGTTGTACTCGACGCGGTCGCCGAGGCGGTACGGCTCTTCTGGGCCTCGGTCAGGTTCGTAGGGGTCTGCGCTGAACCGCGTCCCGTCGGCTCTCAGGCGGGCGAGCCCTCGGTTGCGGGCGTGTATGGCTCCTGTGAACACCCATTCACCGACCGGCCATGTCGAGTCCAGTGCAAATCTGTAGACCGGCGTCCGGTTGTCGTCGGAGACATCCCCGACGACAAGTTTTCGCACGAAGCCAGGGTCGATCAGGTTGTTGCGCACGCCTTGGCATTTGAGCCCGTCGACACGCAGAAGGGCGCTCTCGAAATACGCATGGGTCCGAACGGCGTCGTAGCACCCGATGGCCTCCCCGTCTATGACGCGCATCTTGCCTCCCTCCGCCTCGAATCCCACACGCCTGACGCTTGCATCACTGCGCGCCACGCACCTTCGGAAGGTGCCCGACGCTGCGCCGGCGTGCAGATCGAAGACAGACGAGCTGCCAATGCCGGTGGCATCGCCAGAAATCTCCCAACCCAGTGGGACGCCGTCGCCGGCGTAGCCGCCTGTTGTGAATGCATGCCGGCCTGAACCGGTCACGCGCATGGAGATCTTGTTGCAGGCTTCCGAGAGAACCAGCACATAACCCAGGCCGGCCTCGTCACTTCCTTCTCCGTGCACGTGACCCGTGATCCCGTAGCAGTTGTGTAATTCAAGCGACTTCCGCCGGCATTGCTGTGCAGTCCAGTCGAGGTGATGGTGAAAGACGTTGCGCAAGTACAGCCCCTCTCCTTGAGCGCTCGTGTGGACAACGGCTCCGCGGCTCCATCGAAAGTCGGCCGGCGTCACGACGCGCGCGCGCGCTCCGGCTGATACCTCGTAGGCAAACTCTGTCTGCCCTTTGAGGTGTGCGACGTGGACGCGACCCTCTGTGGAGACCCGGTCAACTACCCACATTTCGCCCAGCTTCACCTTTTCTGTCTCGTCTCGGCTGGCCGGCTGGTTGCTTGCGAGCAACAGGCCACACGGACCCTTGGCTCGTGCGGCGTCGATTTCGGCTTTGAGGGCTTCCGTGATCCGAAACGAGGAATCGCCGGCCGCTACAGCCACGTTTGGGGCCGCGGCTTCGGGCAAGAGGTGCGGCGCGCCCTCGCTGCCCCGGCATTCGATGCGTGCGCCCTCGCCCAGCAGCAGGTACGTGCCCTGCCAATCCGGCTCTGGCACCCCAGCAACGTTGAGCGTGAGCGAGCATTTCACGGGCCGGCCATCGAAACGGACAGGCTTGCTCAGCAGCTTGGAGGCCTGGAAGGCCATCGCGAGTTCGCTGCCTAGTTCAAGCGTTTCGCGGTTCGTCTTTGCTGATCCGAGCGCGCGGTGAACCAACTGAAAGTCGAGCGTGGGGCCGCCGTATACCAACCGCCCGCCCTTGGCACGCAAAATCCATGGGCTCAGGGGGAGCGTCGATTTCGCTCGAAAGACAAACCGATACGGCTGCCGATCTACGATCTCAACGACTTCCCCATCGATGAAGTCAGTGACGGCTTCTGCTTCAGTAGAAACCAGCCGGCGCGGCTTCTGGAGCTGGTTCATAGATACAGGTTCAGCACTCGCATCGGCAGCCACGGAGCGTTCACGATAGCCTGTCACCGGACTACCCGCCGGACCGTCAGAGTGTATACCCATAGTTCACGCCTTGGAGTCAGGTTGACCGTCCAGGTACTGGCTTCCTGCCGAATGGTCCTCAAGATACACGCGAGACGAAGACCTTCACGGCTTCTCGTACCAGTGAAAACCAGACCGCCGGCGTGGGGCGTTGGGAGTGGATTCAATCATGCCTTTGGAGGCGCGTACCCGGGGTACGGACCGAGAACGCAGGGGCGAAGACGGCCCGATGAGGCAAGCGGAGCCCAAAATCACACATCCAAAACATCTTCTGAAAGGTCGTGCTGAAGTCGGATTTCGGGCGCGCTGATTCGTTGTGTTTGTCGTGGATACCCCAGCTGACGGGCACCAATGGTGAAACCCGGAGCACAAATCACGCATTTCTCTAGCGCCCTTTCCACCCGTCAATCTTTACCTATGCGTCTCGCTTTCCTTGCTGTTCTGTGCCTTGCCGTTTCGGCACCTGCTCAGGACCGCGTTCTTCCCTACCCCATCGTCCCCACGCCGGGCTACCAACAAGCTGTGGAGAACGGCACGCGGACGCCCGATGGCAAGCCGGGACCGAACTACTGGCAGAATTTCGCTGCTTACGACATTGATGCCACGCTCGACCCCGAGTCCGGGCGTGTG
>JBCDHV010000295.1:0-5499 GCA_038749615.1 Bacteroidota bacterium | reverse complement strand
TCTTCAGAGACACGACGCCGACCAACCGGTCCGCGCCGGCCACGACGTAGACGACGTAGACGGGATCGACTTCCTCCGCGAGCCGGCGGACTTCCTCGGTTGCCTCAGCAACAGTCATCGTCTCGGACACGGACACGTAGTCCGTCTCCATGATACCCCCGGCCGACTCTTCGTCGTACCGAAGCAGGTCGCGGATCTCGTCTTCGTCCTCCAGTTCCGGCAGCACCTCAGCGACCACCTCGTCCGGGAGGTCCGCCAACACGTCGGCAGCATCATCCGTGTCGAGTGCATCGATGAACGTCGAGATGCGCTCAGACGAGAACGTTTCTAGCAGTTCGGCACGGAAATCGTCTTCCAGTTCGGGTAGGACTTCTGCTGCGTGGGGCTCCGGCAGCCAGCGCAGCAACGACCGGCCCTCATCCGCCGGCAGGTGGGTAATCAGCGAGGCCAGATCAGCCGGGTGGAGATCAACGGCAATGTTGAGCACCGCTCCCTTCTGATCCTCCTGCACGAGCACGCTCACGTCCTCGACGAAGTCGGCGTCGATCTCCGCTTTCAGCACACGATCCGACGGCCGGCCGGCGAGGGTCTCGGGCATGTCTAGAAGTGGTGGGAGGTGAAGAGGTGCAGACTAGAAGCACGTACGCGCCTTGCCGAGGTTGGTTTTGAGGCATCTCCTCCGCGCGCCCACCTTCAAACCAACAGGGCCGCCAGTTCGACGAATTCGCCTGGGGTCAACTCCTCGGCGCGCCGGCGGGAAAACGCTTCAGGCACGGCACGGCCTAGAGGTTTGAGACTGTTGCGGAGCGTTTTTCGGCGCATGTTGAAGGCCTGGCGGATCACTCGGCGCAGCCACGCGGGATCGACCTCGGATGCCCAGGCCGGCTCGGGGTCAAACGCGAGCGCGACGACGGCACTGGTCACGTCCGGCTTCGGATAGAACACATGCCGGCTCACCCTAAAGAGCACGCTGGGTTGTGTGTAGAGCTGAGTCACGACGCTGAGGATGCCGTAGGCCTTCGTCCGAGGCTCTGCCACCAGCCGTTCGGCCACTTCGAGTTGCATCATGACGACGGCGCGCTCGATGTGCTCAAACGCGTCGAACAGACTGAAGAGGATCGGGCTCGTGATGTAGTACGGCAGATTTCCGACTACGTGAAGCCGGCCGGCCTTCTCTTGGCTAACCTGGCTCCAATCGGTTTCCAGCACATCGGCGAGTCGTACGTCGAGTGCCGGATACGTCTCCCGAAGCAAATCGACCGCCCGCTCGTCGACTTCGAGCGCGGTCAACCTCGGATACCGGTCCAGCAATTCCGCCGTCAACGCCCCCGTCCCTGGCCCGATTTCGATGACGGGATCTTCTTGCCCGGCCTCCACCGCGTCAGCAATCCGCCGGATCGTATTCGGATCCCGGAGGAAGTTTTGCCCGAGCCGTTTGATGGGGCGAAGCACAGTGGATGGTTTAGGTATGCCGGATCGTTTTACCAGCACGGGACGCCGCGGGCGGTGTACCGGATCGTTTTGCCAGCACGGGACGCCGTAGAGACGTTGCATGCAACGTCTTTACAGGGTTGCGCCTTCGTTCCCGGACGCGTCAAACGGGGTTGCGCCTTCGTTCCCGGACGTGTCAAACGGGGTTACGCCTTCGTTATCGGACGTGCCAAACGGGGTTGCGCCTTCGTTATCGGATGGGCCACACGAGGATGCCTCTACTTCGCGAGCATCATTTTTCCCGTGCGGATACCCTCGCCGGCGGTGAGACGGTAGAAGTACAAGCCGCTCGGGGCATCGAGGGCGGTCCAGGTGGCCTCGTGCCGGCCGGCAGCGAAGAATCCATCCGCGAGGACGGCGACCTCACGGCCGGCGACATCGTACACCACAAGCCGGACCGATTCCGCAGATGGCAGAGCAAACGGAATGACGGTGCGCGGATTGAATGGGTTCGGATAATTCGGGCCGAGGACGAGTGTTTCCGGAATATCGCCGGCCTCAGCATCGACGCCACCGATGATGGTGAACTGGAAGATGTCCGAGATGCCCTGCCGAGTGGCATTTCGAGCGGTGACGCGCCAATAGTAGGTCTGCCCCAGCGCGAAGGCCGGCGGTACATACGTGGTATCGCTGACGCCTACCTGGAGGATCAGGTCCGTGAATGCCGTAGAGGTCGAGACGTCAAGCCGGTACGACGTGGCCCCGGGCACACTGCGCCACACGAACTCGGGCGTGCTCGGGACATCCACTGCACGGTCTGCCGGCGCGACCAACCCAGGTGCGGCCAAACTACCGATCCCTGTGGTAAAGGCAAACGTAGGCGACCAGTTGAACGCCTCGGCGTTCGATGCACGGACACGCCAGTAGTACGTTGCCATTGGGTCGAGTGCCGGCGTCTGGAAGGTCGTGTCTTCGACGCTCGAACGGTCCAGGAGGGCCGTGGCAAAATCGGGCGTCGTGGAGACCTGGAGCCGGTAGCTCTCTGCCTCTGCAACAGGCCTCCAGTGCAGCGAAACGCTCGTCCCCTCCACCTCTGCTCCGTCTTCCGGAAACGCCGGCTGGACCTGCGCCGGGCCGCCGCGTTCCGTCTGGAAAAAGCGTACTTCAGACCATGCACCGACACCGAACGAGTTCGCAGCCTGGACGCGCCAGTAGTACTGCTTGCCGTTCAGCATCCCGGCTTGCTCCAACGCCGTCTCCTCGACACCAGGCTTGAAAATGAACAGGTCGATGAAGTCTGCATCGTTCGAAATCTGGACGACGTAGGACGTGGCGTTGAATACCGGCGTCCAGCTAAACAAGGCCGTCGTACCCACACCGACGCTGTCCTGTCTCGGCGACACCAACGCCACCTGCGCCGGCACCGCTCGGCCAGTCTCAAACCGGCGCGTCTCCGACCAGTTGAACGAACCAGCGTTCGACGCCCGGACCCGCCAGTAATACGTCGTATTCGGCTCGAGCCCATCGGCCACGACGGAGGTCTCACTCGTCGCCGGCTCGTCAAAAACGATGGCCGTAAAATCGTTGGCCGAGGATACTTCCACACGGTACGTCTCTGCACCATCGACTGCTGCCCACGACAGCGTGGGAGCGATGCCGGCTCCGTCTGCGCCGTTCTCTGGTGACGCAAGTTGCACCTGCGTGGCGCCACCGCGCTCCGTCAGGAAGAACTGAGCGGTAGACCATGCGCCGTTCCCGAAGGCGTTCACGGCACGGACGCGCCAGTAGTACCGGCTTCCATAGGCCAGCACGCCGGCATCGAAGGAACGCCCCGTCAGACCAGACTCGTCCGCGACGCGCTGCGCAAACGCCTCGTCTGTAGCGACTTGGATCCGGTAGGTCTCTGCGCCATCGGCCGCGTTCCAGCGAAGCGTCGGGCGGATGCTCACCTCCGTGGCATCTTGCTCGGGGGATTGCAAGCTGACCCGTGCAGGCCGCGCTGTACCCGTGACCAAACGCCGGCTCTCAGACCAGTTGTTCGCCCCGGCATTCGAGGCCCGGACGCGCCAGTAATACGTTTGATTTGGCGCGAGACCTTCTGCCTCGTAGACCGTGCCCGTCAGACTGGCCTCGTCCACGACGGTCGTGAGGAAGTTCGCTTGCTCAGACACCTGAATTTGATACGAGCCGGCCCCATCCACAGCCCCCCAGGTAAACTCGACCGGAAGACGCACATCAGACGCACCGTCAGTAGGCGACTCCAAGACGACCTGTGCACTGCCCCCGGGCTCCGTCACGAACCGGCGGACCGTAGACCACGACCCTATGCCGAAGCTGTTCGCTGCCTGGATCCGCCAGAAGTACTCGGTACCGAACCGAAGGCCCTCAACACGGACATCCGTCTCACTCGTTTGCCCGTTAGCGATGGAGAACTCGAACCGGGAGGACGTGCTGACCTCGAAGAAGTAGCCCGTCGCGTCGCCGACGGCCTCCCAAGACAATTGAAGATCTCCGGGCGAAAGTAGGGACGCGTCGTTTTCGGGGCCGAGGAGTACCGGCCGGCCAGGCAGGCCCGAGTTCGTCGTGAACTGCCGGCTTTCAGACCAGTTGCTCGCGCTCGCATTCGACGCGCGGACGCGCCAGTAGTACACCGTGTTGGGCTGAAGGCCGAGCACGCTGAATGCCGTGTCTGCGAGGCTCGGCTCGTTGCGCACGTCAGCCTCTTCGAAGTCGGCGAACGTCGAGAGTTGGAAGGCATACGTCGAGGCCCCATCCACGCGGTTCCAGGAAAAGTCCGCGCCGGCGGGTGAACGCTCGCTCCCGTCTGCCGGCGATCCTGGGACTACCTGAGTTGTGCCGCCAGGAACCGTGACGAAGCGCCACGGCAGCGACCAGGTGGTAAGCGTAGACCCGATGTTGACGCGGACACGCCAGAAATACTCGGTCCCAAACAGAAGCCCATCGGCCTGATAGTCCAGCGCGTTCAGATCGTCTGCATCGACCACGAGTTCGCTGAAGTCGGGAGTTCGCGAGACTTGGATGCGGTAGCCCGTGGCTACGTCAGACGGATTCCACTCAAGGAGCGGATTCGTTTCCAGCAGTGGGGTACCGTTGGAAGGACTGCCGAGCGTCGGCCGTTCGAACGTTTCCAGATCGATGATGTCGACCTCACCGCCACCGTTGTACCGCGGAGACCCGATCCCACCCCGCCGCCGGCGTACGGCAATGGCACCACGCCCCACGGAGGGTGCCCGAGAGGCGATCTCGGTCTCGTCCTCGACTGGCCCGATGCGAATCTGTTCGAGCCATACGTCTTCGACGCGTTCAAACGAGAAGACCGTCTCCCCTCCTCGTGCCCCGATGAGCGAAAACCCGCCATCGGCAGCGACGGACGAACCGAATTCGAGGCCTGGCGCTACATCGGATGGGAGCAGGCGTGCTTCCAGCACCCACGCCGATCCTGCACGTTGGTAGACGTAAGCCTCTCCTACGTTCTGCGCGGCCACGTCACTCCGGGGCACACCGATGATCAGTTCGTCTTCAAACACCGAAAGCGACGCCCCGAATCGATCGTCTTGTGCTGCAGTGAGCGGCGCGAGTTTGTCAGTGAACGTCCACGATCCAGCCGTTCCGTCATACACGTACACCCGGCCCGATCCAGCTTCAAAGGGAGCACCGACGAACGCTTGCGCGCCTTCCAACATGACCGTGCCGCCAAACCCTGCCCGGTCTACGCTGGGGCCGGCATCGGGCGAGAGCGTGGCATCAAGATTCCAGGATTCGCCCGTTTCGGTGAACACGTAGGCCCGGCCTGTCCCGGTTGCCTGTAGCGCACCGACGAGCACCACATTGTTGCTCACAGACACGGCCCCCCCGAACGCAGCTCCTTGGCCGATGGACGTTGGGGGGAGCAATTTCGCATCTTCGATCCAGTCTGCCCCATCGAACTGGAACACGTAGACCGCGCCGGCAGCTCCTTCACCCGGCGCACCGATGACCAGCCGTTCGCCATCGACGGCTACCGAGGCCCCGAACAAATCGCCGGCTTCCGCGGAGACGGGCAACAGT
>JBCDHV010000294.1:0-5507 GCA_038749615.1 Bacteroidota bacterium | reverse complement strand
GTCGTCTCCATCGATCTTCCTGCTCAAAGGCGGCGAGCCCGTGCTGGCCGTCGAGCGCCGGCACATCGAAGGCCGGACCGCCAGCGCCATCGCGATGGACCTCGTGCAAGCCTTCAACACCCATTGTGAAGGCGAAGGCCCTGAATTCCCTGACGCGGCCGCGGGTCCGCGCCAAGAGGCCGGGTTTCCAGGCACCTTTCGGTCGATTCTTTAGCCGGTTCCGCAAGTAGCGCCGGCTCTCTTCAAAGCCGTCTCGCTCCCGGGTGAGGCGGCTTTTTTCGTGCTGCACGTTAGGTTTTTTAGTGTTCAGTGTTTGGTGTTTAGTGCTGACTGAGAGGGCCAGCAAGAACAACGGGATCTGCATTCGGGAAGAGCAGAGCTTCGCTCATCCTTGACTCGTCCAGGCAAGGTCTAAACACTAAATACCAAACACTAAACACTCGACTCTATCGATTCGGAACCCTCTCAACTCCACTCAGTAAACTGACCACCAGTCATATTTCATACGAGCCACCAGTTACATGGGTATCGCGGAGCGAAGAGAACGGGAGCGCCGGCGGCGGCGGACGGAGATCATCGACGCGGCGGAGGAAGTCTTCTTTGCCAAGGGGATCGACGATGCGACGATGGACGACGTTGCCGAGGCAGCTGAACTCAGCAAAGGCACACTGTACCTGTACTTCGAGAGCAAGGAAGACCTGTACTTCGCCATTGCTGCCCGGGGTATAGAAGTGCTCCACGGTTTGTTCTCTGAAGCCGTCCGTGAGCAGCCAACCGGTATGGATAAATTGAATGCGATTGGATACGCGTATTACGACTACTACAAGACGTATCCTGACTATTTCCAAGCTGTTCTGCATCACGAGCATAATACGACCGTACCAGCGGAAGCCACGAGCAACGAGCGGCTCTGCCTGTCTCAAGGACGGGCTGTACATGGCTTGATGGCTAACGTCGTCCAAGAAGGGATCGACGACGGGACAATCCGCCCGGAGTTGCATCCGCAGCTCACTGCACTCACGCTCTGGGGCGCTGCCACGGGGATCATCCAGATCATGGCCCACAAGTCGGCTATGCTCGCCAGCGAAGAGGTCAGCGATGATCTCCTGTACACTTACTTCGTCACGGCCATGGGATTTGCGATGGCCAACGTCGCCGAACACACCTAAAAAAGTCGAGGAATGACGAAACTCCTCTGCATCGACCTCGTACTCTGACCGCGAGTCACATTACGAACGACATTCACTACCTATATCCGCTGCTCACCGGAGCAGTCTTTTTTTGCACACCGTGATGACTGACAGTCAGAGTTTAAACGCGATTAAATCCATCCTTGCAGCAGGTGCTGTGCTTCTGCTCGCCCTGGTAGCTTCAGCGCAACCGGAGCCGTCGCCCATCGAAGCCTACGTCGAAGAGGGCCTCGCCAACAACCTGACGCTGCAGCAACGGACCGTGTCGGTGGATCAGGCGCAGTTGCGCCTCCGGGAAGCCAGAAGCCTCTTCTGGCCCACCCTTTCCCTCGAAGCGCGCTACACGGTATCCGGCGGTGGGCGCGTCATCGAGTTTCCCGTCGGCGATCTGCTCAACCCGGTGTACGCCACGCTGAACCAGCTGACGAGTTCGCAGGCATTCCCGACCATCCAGAACGAGGAAATCGAATTCCTACGGCCCCGTGAGCAGGAGACTCGGCTCCGGCTGCTCCAACCGGTCTTTCAGCCGGCCATCGGGTACAACGCTCGCTTGCAGCAAAACCAACTCGACGCCGAGCAAGCCGGCCTCGATGCCTACCGCGACGAGCTCGCCCTCGAAATTCGCTCGGCCTACTATGGCTATCTACAAGCCGAGCAGATTACGGCGCTGCTCGACTCGACCCGGCTGCTCGTTGAGGAAAACGTCCGCGTCAGCCGCCGGCTCGTCGCCAACGATCAGGCAACAGAAGACGTGACGTTCCGCGCCGAGGCCGAACTACTCCGGCTCGACCGGCAGCGGGCCGAGGCCAGCCAGGGCCGGCTCGCCGCCAGGAATTACTTCAACTTCCTGCTGAACCGTCCCCTCGAAGCGGACATCGACCCGGAGACGAGTGACGTGGTTTACGTCTCCCCTGGAACGGCAGCAGTCTCGGACGCGCTTGGGATGCGCGACGAGCTGCGGCAGCTCGATTTCGGTCTGCAAGCAGCTGACCAGGCCGTGAACATTGCCCGCGCCGACTTCCTGCCCTCACTCTCTTTCGCGTTCGACGCCGGCCTTCAAGGCGAAACCTACACGCTCGAAGATGACGGACCGTTCTACGCCGGCTCGCTCGTGCTCAGTTGGACGCTCTTCGATCTCGGCACCCGCCGCGCCCGCACCGAACAGGCCCGCCTCCAACGCCGGCAACTCGACGTGCGTCGCGACGAACTCCGCCGGCAGATCGAGCTTCAGGTTCGGGACGCCTTCAACGCTGTCGATGTGGCACAACGTGAGGTCGAGGCCGCGGAGGGTGCGCTCCAGGCCGCGCAGAAATCGTTCGACATCGTGTCCCGTAAATTTGCGCTCGGTCTCTCCCCCCAACTCGAATTCCTCGACGCACGCACCACGCTCACCGATGCCGGCATCGATGCCCTTGTGGCCCGGTACGGCTTGAAGATCCGCGTCGCCGAGTATCGCCGAGCCATCGGTGCCTGAATCAGAGCTTAAGTAGCCAACGAGACCCCGCCCAACGGCCAACCATCAACCCATCATGACTTCGACCTCCACATCCCGTCTGCCGCTCGTTGCGCTGAGCGTGCTGTTTCTCGTAGCCGGCTGCTCAACAGATGAGCCAGACACTCAGGAAGAGACTCCACTAACGCAGGTGGAAGTGATCGCCGTGGGCGAGGAGCCGGCCGTCGTGCCCGTGCAAACGAGCGGCCAGTTGGCTTCCGAGACCGAGGCCCGGCTCTCGTTCAAGATCCCCGGCATCGTGCAGCGGGTGCTGATCGACGAGGGGCAGCAGGTCCGGCGCGGTCAACTCCTGGCGCAACTCGATCCAGTCGAGATTCAGGCGCAGGTCCGGCAAGCCAAGAGCGGGCTCGACAAGGCCACGCGCGACGCCGAGCGGGCGCGGAATCTCTACGAGGACAAGGTCGCGACACTTGCGCAGGTGCAGGACGCCGAGACGGCGCAGGAAGTCGCCCAGGCAGCGTTCGATGCAGCGACGTTCAACGCCCGCCATGCGCGGATTTACGCACCGACCTCGGGCCGCGTGCTCCAGCGCTTTGCCGAAGAAGGCGAACTCGTGAACGCCGGCACGCCCGTGCTGACGTTTGGTGAGACCGGCGGCGCGTGGGCCGTCCGCGCCGGGTTGAGCGACCGCGATGTCGTCCGGCTTCAGGTGGGCGATTCAGCGCGGGTCCATTTCGATGCGTATCCCGGCGGCCCGTTCAGCGCGCGCGTCACCGAGATCGCCGGCGCGCCAGACCCCCGGACGAGCACCTACGAAGTCGAACTCCGGCTCTCCTCTGACGAACGGCCACTCTACTCCGGCTTCATCGGTGAAGTCGACATCTTCCCCGCCACGGCCGAGCGCTACACGATGCTCCCCCTCGAAGCCGTCCTGGAACCCGACGGACGCGCCGGCTACGTGTACGTCCTCAACGGCACCACGGCCCAGCGCCGCGACATCGTGATCGGCCGGCTCTTCGACGATCGCGTCGGCATCTCCTCCGGCCTGACCCCCGGCGACCGCGTCGTCACGCAAGGCGCGGCGTTTCTCGACGATGGAGAGCGGGTTTCTATCCGGGCGGATATGTAGCACGGTGGCAGATGTGGCTGGGTGGCAGATGTGATCTGTGCTCCATCGCCGGCGCTTCTGCTCACCATACTGCATTGCCCTACCTGCCACACAGCCACATCTGCAACACAGGCACACCTGCCACACAGCCACACCCGCCATGCGACTCCCAAAACTTGCCATCGAGAATTACCAGTTCACGCTGGTCATGGTGCTGCTCATCATCGCTCTCGGGATCACGTCGCTCCGGACAATGCCGCGAGCCGAAGATCCGCAGTTCACCTTCCCAGGCTTCAGCGTGCTCTTCGTCTATCCCGGCGCGAACCCGGAGGACGTGGAGCAACTCGTCGTTGATCCGCTCGAGCGTCAGTTGAACGAACTGGATGATGTCAAAGAAATCCGAACCCGAATCGAGGAAGGGTTTGCCGTTACGGTGATCGAGTTCTTCACGAGCGTCGACACGGACGAGGCCGAAGACGATGTCCGGATGACGGCTGCCAACGCCCGCGCTGAGATGCCCGAGGCCGTCTTTGCGCCGGTCCTGCAGAAGTTCTCCCCCACCGGCGTGGCGATGATGCAGGTGGCGCTCATTTCGGAAACCGCGCCCTACGCTGAACTTCAGGATCTCGTCGAAGAGTTGCAGGATGCACTCGAACGGACTTCGGGCGTCAAGCGTGTCGAGACCTGGGCCTATCCGGAAACCGAGGTGCATGTTGACGTTGACCTGGACCGGCTTGGCTATCGCAACGTCACGTTGAGCCAGGTGGCGCAGGCGTTGCAGAGCGCCAACGCCAACGTGCCGGGCGGGAGCCTCGACATCGGAAGCCGGCGCTTCAGCGTGCGCTCAACGGGCGATTACGAGAGCATCGAAGACATTGCGAACACCGTGGTGAGTGCCGGCCCGTCGGGCGTCGTCTACCTCCGCGACCTCGCCGACGTGCGCCCCGGCCAGGCCGAGCTGAACTACCACGCCCGGTTCAACGGCAAGCGCGCCGTCTTCGCAACCGTGCTTCAGCAGGACGGCACGAACATCTATGAGGTCCGCGAGAACATCGAGTCGGCCCTGGAGACGTTCGGCACACAGGTCCCCTCGAACGTGGAGATGGACCTCGTCTTCGACCAAAAAGTGAGCGTCGAGGCCCGGCTCGGGCAGTTCTTCAGCAACCTCTTCCAAGGGCTGCTCTTGGTCGGGCTCGTGGTCATGCTGGTACTCGGATTGCGCGCCGCCAGCATCGTCATGACGGCGATCCCGGTCTCTCTGCTCGCGGCCGTAGCGATCTTCGATTACACCGGCTATGCGCTTCAGCAGATGTCGATCGTCGGTTTGATGATCGCGCTCGGGTTGCTGGTCGATAACGCCATTGTCGTCGTCGAAAACATTCACCGCTTCCGGCGCATGGGCCACGACGGCCCAACGGCGGCGGTTCTGGCCACCAAACAAGTCGGGTGGGCGATTGTCAGCTCGACGGTCACCACGGTGCTCTCATTCTTGCCGATGGTCTTCCTGGGCGGCGGCAGCGGCTCGTTTATCCGAAGCATGCCGGTAGCCGTGATCTGCGCGCTGTTCGCCTCGCTGTTCATCGCCCTCACGCTGACGCCTTACCTCGCCAGCCGGCTCATCAAGGCCGATGAGCGCCGGCAGCCGTGGTTCCAACGCCAGTTCGAGCGGATCAGCGAAGGCGCGTACGCCCAGACGTTGAGCTTGGCCCTGAAACGGCCCGTCGTGACCGGACTGCTGGCCGTCGGCTTGCTCGCC
>JBCDHV010000293.1:0-5508 GCA_038749615.1 Bacteroidota bacterium | reverse complement strand
GCATCCTTGATGTAGACCACGCGGTTCGACACTTGCTTCGAGACTTCCCCGAAGACGTACCCTTCCTCTACGATCGACTGCGCCCCGATGAGCCGGCCTTGCTCGGTATCGAGGTTGTAGGAGAGGGAACGAGCTTGGACGCGCTCCTCTCCGCGTATCAGTTCCGGGCGTTCGCTCGACCCGGCTTGTGAGCGCGCGTCGACCGTGTTGGTCGCGAAGTTCAGCTCTACTTCGCCGGCTGTCATTCCCCCTCCCTCGAACCCTAGCTGTGCCCCGCCGTAGAGCGCTCCGACGTCGCCGTCCTCGCCCCCAAACGAAACGACGATTGAATCCGTGGCCGCGAACTCAATGACGCGGCCCTCCCCGCTGCGTGCCGGCGTGCGTGGAGAACGTACACGCGTGGAGTCCCCACGGAGGGAGGCGGTACGGAGAGAGTCACTGCGGAGGGAGTCGGTGCGCGTCGTGTCGGCTCGGATGCCGGCTCGTAGTTCACGCGCAGCCGGCACGTCTCCGACCTGAGCCCACGCCGGCGTGGCGAGGACCAGGATGGCAAAACACAGACAAAAGAGACTCAAGCCTGAGCGCCCGGAGATGTGGGTGCGGGTATAAAACACGGCCATTGGTGTAGGCCTCCATCAACGCCCGGCGCGTCGGGCTAGTTCACCGGAGACATGGTTCAGCCCTGCTTTTCGTCCTCGATGCGCTCGAAGATCAAGTGCGCCGCTCCGAGAATCCCAACTTCGTTGCCGAGCGTCTCTTGCACCAATTCTAGGCCAGCGCGGAACGCCGGCATGGCTCCATCCCACAAGCTCTCACGGGCGGGATCGAGGATGTACGCGCCGGCCGCCGAGACCCCACCGCCAACGACGACCTTCCGAATGTCGAGCACGTTAACGAGCGAGCCCAACATGCGTCCGAGTTTGTGACCGGCCCACGCGAGCACTTCCTGCGCTGGCTTATCGCCATCGAGCGCCGCCCGGTAGAGAATCTCAGAGTCCAGCTCTTCCAGATCCGGCCCCGTCATCTCATGGACGGCGGTGTCAGGCCGGTTCAGGAGTCGATACCGCGCGTATTCCGACAGAAACTCTTTGCCGATGTACGCCTCGATGGCCCCGGTCGTACCGGCACGTGAGGGCGGCCCTTCGTAGTCGATGCTGACATGCCCGAACTCGCCGGCTGCGCCGCTCACACCGCGGAAAAGGCGCTTTTCATGGATGATCGCACCGCCTACGCCCGTCCCGATCGTCACCATGAGAAACGAATCGAACGGCCGGCCCGCGCCAAAAAAAGCCGATCCGAGGCCGGCGGCATTGGCATCGTTCTCGACCACCACGCGCAGTTCAGATCCTCGGCGCTGCTGGACGGCCTCGGCCACGTTGACCACCTTCCAGCCAGGCATGTTAGGCGGGTGAGCAATCGTCGTACGGGCGAGGTTCACCGTGCCGGGTGATCCAATCCCGATGCCGTGGATCGTGCCGGCATCGTAGCCTTCAGACACACGGTCGCACCCGCGCAGCAACTGGTCGATGATGTGATCCGGCCCTTTGTTGGCCTCGGTTTTCAGCGTGGTCTGCTCGAGAACGCCGTCGAATTGATCGACGAGGCCGACCTTGATGTTGGTGCCGCCTAAATCGACTCCCAGGGATCGCATTCTATTCCTCGGGTTTTTTCTCGACGCGGTAGACGGTCTCCCCTGGCTTACGCATGCCGTACTCTTCCCGCGCCACCTTTTCAGTCACCTCCTCCGAGTCGAGTGCGTCGAGATCGTGTTTGAGTTCATCGACAGACCCCTGGAGCGCGTGGTTTTCTTCGACGAGTCGAGAATGCTCACGGTGGAGCTGCACCCGCTTCAGCACGCTGTGGCTGTCGAAAAACAGAATCCAGGCGAGCAAGAACGAAGCGACCGCATAGAGCGCGTATCGCTTGACGCGAGAGGCTGGGAAGCGCATGGCGGGTGGTTTAGAACCGGAAGGCATCGAGACCCGGGAAGATAGCAGAATCCCCCAAGGCTTCCTCGATCCGAAGCAATTGATTGTACTTCGCCGTGCGGTCACTGCGGCTCGCCGATCCAGTCTTGATCTGGCCAGAGTTGACGGCCACTGACAAATCGGCAATTGTGGTGTCTTCCGTCTCTCCCGAGCGGTGGCTGATGACGGTCGTGTACTTGTACTTGTGCGCCAACTCGATGGCCTCCAGCGTCTCGGTGAGCGTGCCGATCTGGTTGACCTTGACCAAAATCGAGTTCGCGCTGCCTTCTTCGATGCCGCGGGCCAGCCGGTCGGAGTTCGTCACGAACAGATCATCGCCTACGAGCTGCACATCGTCGCCGAGGGTATCGGTGAGGAGCGCCCAGCCTTGCCAATCGTCCTCACCGAGTGCGTCTTCGATGGAAATGATCGGGTAGCGCTGCACCCAATCCGACCAGTAGCGCACCATGTCTTCGGCCGAGCGCTTCGTCTCTGGGTCGCTTTTCCAGAACACGTAGGCACCGTCCTGCACCATTTCTGTGACGGCCGGATCGAGCGCGATGTAGATGTCTTCACCAGGCGCGTAGCCGGCTTTTTCGATGGCCGTCAGGATCAGCTCGATGGCCTCTTCATTCGATTTCAAGTTAGGCGCAAAACCACCCTCGTCGCCCACGGCCGTGCTGTAGCCTTTGTCATGCAGGACTTTCTTGAGATGATGGAAGGTCTCGACGCCCATGCGCAGCGCGTCCGAGAACGTGTCAGCTCCCGCCGGCATGACCATGAACTCCTGCATGTCCACGCTGTTGTCCGCGTGCTGGCCTCCGTTGATGATGTTCATCATCGGCACCGGGAGCGTCCGCGCGTTGACCCCGCCGATGTAGCGGTAGAGCGGGATGTTGAGTTCGTTCGCCGCGGCGCGCGCAGCAGCCAGCGATACCCCTAAGATGGCGTTGGCCCCCAACTTAGCCTTGTTCGCCGTGCCGTCGATCTCGAGCATCAGCATGTCCAGATCTGCCTGATCGAAGACGTCGAGGCCCGTGACTTCGGGCCCAAGCTGCTCATTTACGTTGGCGACGGCATCCTCGACACCTTTGCCCATGTAGGTGCTTCCGCCATCGCGTAACTCGACGGCCTCGTATTCCCCGGTCGAGGCACCACTTGGAACGGCCGCCCGCCCAATGGCACCTGCTGCGGTCTCGACTTCGACCTCGACGGTGGGGTTGCCTCTACTGTCGAGGATTTGCCGGGCTGTGACGGATTCGATGAATGACATAGGAATCTGGGACGATCTGGATTGGGGATGAGCGGTTTCGCCAGAGAAAATCGTATTCGAAGGTAGAAACCACAACAAAGCGTTCTGTGAAGTCGGGCCGAGCACACGCGTCCCGGCGTGAAGGTGTAAATCGACTTCGCACTTGCGCCGCTGAGTCCTATCTTCAGCAGCCAAACCACGCATCTATGTCGATTAGTTGGCCACGCACCAAGCGGGCACTCGGCGTCAGGAGCGGCAGTGCCACCCATCGAGGCCTGGTCCGCTCCGAAAATCAAGACGACTACGGGGCTTTTCACCCAGCCGAACCAGCTGGGTCACGTAGCGCGTCTTCGTACCTCTTCATCGTCGCCGACGGAATGGGGGGCCACGCCGGCGGCAAGCGCGCGAGCCATATCGCGGTCCAGACCATCAGTGAGGTCTTCTTCTCGCATCCGACCTCTCGGCTAGACCAGGATCTGCGGCGCGCCATCGAAGCCGCTAACGGGCGCATTTTTGCCGAGGCGGCCACAGGGCCACTTTGGGGCATGGGCACGACCTGCACCGCCATGGCCATCCGAAACCAAGAAGCCTGGATTGGGCACGTGGGCGACAGCCGGGCCTACGTGGTCAAAGACGACTCCATTCGCCAGCTGACGCATGACCATACCCACGTCGAAGAGCTTCGCCGGCGTGGGCTCCTGAGCACAGAAGAAGCCGCGGCACACCCCAAGCGGTCCGTCCTCACCCGCGCCCTCGGTGGAGACGCCCTCGTCAACGTCGATGTCTACGAAGTCGGCACGCTCGAAGCCGGCACGCGCTATCTCCTCTGCAGCGACGGCCTCACCGTCGTGGCACCAGATCGAATCCGAGAGACGGTCTGCACCCTGGCGCCTGCCGAGGCTTCATCGAAGCTCATCGACATGGCCCTCGAACAGGGCGCGCCAGACAATGTGACCGTGCAGATCATCGAGATTTACCGCCCGGCTTTCTTCCGCCGGCGGACGTCGTAGCGCTACAGCCTATCCAGTAAATCGGACAGGCTCGGCTGGATCGATTGCACGCGTTGAGGCTTCTCGCGCAACACCTCCAGCGCTTCAGCCATTTGGACCGGCAGCCCAGCCTCTGAGAGTGCATCCGGAAACTTTGCCGGATGCGCCGTAGCCAAGACGAGCGCCGGCCCCGTGTATCCAGATTGAGCCCGGTGCTTCTCGACGGCCCGAATCCCGACGGCTGTGTGGGGATCGGCGACGTAGCCGGACTCCTCATACACCCTGCGCATGGTCTCAAACGTCTCCGCATCGGAGGTGGTGGAGCCGGCAACTCTGCGCTGTAGCGTCTCGATGCCGTACAGCCAGCGAAGGCGTTCGTAGTTGGACGGCCGGCCGACGTCCATTGCGTTTGAGGCCGTTTGTACGGTCCCGCGCTGCCGTTCCTCGTGGCCGGCGAGCACGTCGGGGAAAAAGGGATTCGCGTTGTGTGCAGCGAGGAAGCCGTTGGTGGTCCAGCCCATGTCGGATGCCAGCATGCCAGCCGTCAAGTTTCCGAGGTTGCCGCTGGGTACACACACGAGCGCCGGCTCGCCGAGTTGGATGCCGGCCCAGAGGTAGTACGACATCTGTGGGAGGAGCCGCCCGATGTTGATCGAGTTGGCCGAGGATAGATTGAACCGTTCGAACCGCGGATCGGCAAAAGCTTCCTTGACCATCCGTTGGCAGTCATCGAACGTGCCCTCGACCGAAAAAGCCCGCACGTTGGGACGCTCGACGATCAGTTGCCGCTCCTGGACCTCGCTGACCCGGCCTTTAGGGTAGAGCAACACGACATCGATGTTGCCTTGGCCGGCAAATCCATCGGCCACTGCACTCCCGGTATCGCCCGACGTGGCCACCAGAATCGTCACGTGCTCCTCGCGCCCGCTGAGCGCGTTCGCCATGAAGCGCGCCATGGTCCGCGCACCGACATCCTTGAACGACAGCGTCGGGCCGTGGAATAGCTCCAGGACGTACAGCTGATCAGCCACGTGCACCACAGGCGTGTCGAAGTTCAGCGCGTCTGCCGCGATGCCGGCGATGGTCTCCTGTTCGAATTCATGCCCCAGCCAAGCCGTGAGAGCGTGTGTAGCGACCTCAGACAACGAGGCAGCCGCCGACCAGCCGTTCGGCAGGGCCGGCACAGACGAGGGCACAAAGAGTCCACCATCGGGCGCTAGGCCCTTGAGCAGCGCCGTCGTGAAGCCGACCGCGCCGTTTTCGGCAGCGACTCCCTGCGCACGCGTGCTGATGAACGAAT
>JBCDHV010000292.1:0-5532 GCA_038749615.1 Bacteroidota bacterium | reverse complement strand
TCTGCTACACAGCCCCATGTTCACCTTCGACCAACCCGCCCTCGACCGGATCGCCGCTGTACTCGGTGTGCCGGCGAAGATGAGTGGCGCTCTAGCCCGCTTCCACCTCAACGATGAGGAAACGGGCCGGCGGATCACGCTCGAAATCCACACAGCTCTTCCGATGCCCGACGGCATTCAGGAGAAGCCGGCCAACCTGGTTTCCGTGGCCTCTGCGACATCGTTTTTGCAGTTGCAGAGCTGCACCGGCTACATCGCGAGCGAAGAGTTGGGCGAGGTGATCTTTTTCGCCAAAACGGCCGGCGTCACCAACGGCCTCGTCGTCGAACGCCAAGCCGGCGCTTCGCTCTACGCGAACGTAGACGACCGCATGCTCAAAGCCGATTTCACCCAGCTCGCTCCCGAGCTCATGATGAGCACCGTCGCCCTTTCCATGACGGAATCGCTCTTCAACGATATGCAGTAATCGGTTGGTCGGTTAGTGGGACGCTCGCGGTGCTCGCTGTGGGTGGGCGGGATTGTTCGCTTCGCTCACGTGGCAAGTGGACACGTAGCAGGTCGCAGGTAATGCTGGCGATGGTCCCGAACCCGTAGCGCCGTGATCCATCACGGCGACAGGATGAACGCACGGCACCCACGCATGTGCGTCCACGACGCTCCCGTAGCGTCGGGCCATTGGTCCGACGCCAGGCCTACCTCCCGAACCAACTGAGCGCAGCGAACCTCCCCTGCCCAACCGCCCCCAACCACAGCGAACCCAGTGAGCGCCCCACCCACCGACGAACCATCCCGGATTCGCATCGACATCGATCACGCGGAGCGAGCACTCGATGAAGAACGAGTCCGTGCAGCGGTGCAGCGGGTCCTCGATGGGGAAGAACGAGAGGCCGAATTCATTGGCGTCGTCTTGACGGACCACGAGACCGTCCGCGACCTCAACGTCCGCTACCTCCAGCACGACTACGACACCGACGTCCTGAGCTTCCCACTCTCAGAAGCCGGCCCCATCGAAGGCGAGATCTACGTCGATCTAGACACCGCCGCCGAGCGTGCCGGCGAGTTCAGCACGACGTACGAGCGCGAAGCCCTTCGCTACGTCATCCACGGCCTCCTGCACCTCGCCGGCTACGACGACTCCACGGCCGAAGGCAAGGCAGAGATGCGAGCGCTGGAGGAGACGTATCTCGCGAAGAACTGACCCGCACTCGGTTGGGTTGGGAGCCCGCTCTGCGTAGCGCGTGTTAGCGCTTGGGGAGAAGACCCGTTCGCGCCAAGCTTGGCCGTCCGCTTTGCGTAGAGACCTTCTGGCGCTCAGGGTGAAGACCGCTTCGCGGTGGAGTCGGGCATCGCGCAGTTGACCTCTGCCACATCAAGCGAGCTTCCATCCGCCCCCTTCCTCCTTCGCCCTTCATCCCTCGTCCTTCGTCCTGTATCCTTCATTCCCCACCCGCTGCCGCGCACATGCGAGCGCACGCGCCATTCCCGAGCGGGTCAACAAACAACCTGGGCACCCCTGCTCTCAATTCCGTATCCTCCTCCCGCACCGAGGCATACACGTTCGCTACTGCATCCACCATGACTGTTCGCGCACTGGCTCGCCGGCTTGCCGGTTACTGCGCCGCTCTTCTCATTGCTACCCCGGCCCTCGCACAGCTCGACACCTTCCGCCCGCTTCCCAGCATTCACCTCTCCCCTCGTCTAGGGCTGTCCACCTACGCCGGCACCTTCGACGCTAACGTTGACCGCGCGGGCGTCGGGCTCGGGTTCGGGCTCGACGTGGCCTACCAGCAGAGCAACTTCTTCGGATTCGGCGTCGCTTACTCAGGGTTCTACCACCCACGCCTCGTTTCTTCCGATCTCCGGCATGACCTCCAGGCCTTTGTCCGGTTGCAACACACAGGATCGCAGGTCGGGCCGTACGTCAAGCTGGGCGGGCACCTCACCGGCGGCGGTGCCAAGATGGGCTACGGCCCGCTCATCGGCCTGGGGCTCAATGTAATCTCGGGGGGGACGTATTCGCTCTACCCTGAATACACGGCGAGCTTCGTATACCCCGGCGACGCCCTCGACGGCCAGGCCGGTGCGTCTTCCTTCGATGTGCTGGGCTTTATGGGCATTGGCGTCCGCATCACAGACGTGTCGGGCTTCTTCGGCCTGCGCGAAGTCCGGCTAGGCACTATCGATTTTCCAGAAGCGGCCCAGGTGGGCGTTCCCATTCGGTTCTTCGCTGATGCGGAGGAAGACGGCCCCGTCCGGTATGCGTGGATGTTCGATAACCGCCGCTACACGGGCACGTCGGGAACGCACGTATTCGAGGAAGCCGGCTTGTATGAAGTCGAGATCAGGGCCACGGACGGAGGCGTCGATGCGGTCGAACGCCGGCTGATCAACGTGGAGGCCCCTCTGGTTGCAGTCGGTGCCCCGCTTGCCGAGGCCCCCCGCACCGATCTCACCGTATCGGCTCCAGAGGTTCCAGAATGGACGGTGTTTGCCGCACCGGACAGCGCCGATGTGGTGGCTGACCTGGAGGTAGAGGCTGAGCCAGATGAGGACAAAGCGACCGATGCGCAGGAGACCAGTGCGCAGGAAACCGAGCCAGAGGAACTGACGGCTCCAGAATCTCCCGGCGAAGACTCCGCCCCCGAGACGCCGGCCACGCAACAGCCTCAAACCGTCGCGCCTTCAGCGCCGGCTCCTGGACAGTACACTTGGGTCCTCGGCGTGCACTTGTCGGAGGAAGAGGCCCAGGCTAGCGCTGATGCGTCGAGCCTAGTCGTGGTCTTGCCGGCGGGCAGCACGGCCCGGATGCTGGCCGGCGTCATTGGGAAGGTTTCAGCTCCCAAAGGCGAGCCGGTATTCGCGCGCATTCAAGGGGCGCACGCCACGCCTGAAGCGGCCGGCTCACCCCCGGTGACGGGAGCCTGGTTGGTGCGGTGGTAGGCCGGAATCATCCCGTCATTCTCCCATCGCAGCGCTGTGCGCTAGCACGGTATCGCCACTCAGAGCGTTTCGGATTTCGAAGCGGAAGGCCTCGGCTTCCCAGTCGATGTGGACAAGGCCGTAGTTGACCGGGCTGTAGTTGCCCTCGGATACGCGGTACCGGTTGGGCTCCTCCGCGTTGCTGCCCCGTCCCGGCCGGTTGAAGCTGCTCGATGTGACATCGTAGAGGGTGTAGGGCGCTTCAGAAGCCGGCAAAGCCGAGATTTCGGCGAGGTGGCGGTCGCCACTGAGGAAGACCACGTTCTTCGCCCCTGTATCGGCGATGAGTTGGACGAGCCGGTCGCGCTCATGCGGCATGTTGGCCCATTTCTCGAAGCCGTGCTCGGCTGCGACGAATTGAATGCTCGACCCAATAAACCGCACGTCTGCCGGCTGGCGAAGCTGTTCTTCGAGCCACGCCCACTGTGCATCGCCGAGCATGGTTACACTGGTGTCTGCCGTGGGCGCGTACCGGCCCGGCCCTGGCGAGCCTTCTGGCTTGCGTGCCAGCGGGCCGCGGAAGTAGCGGGTGTCGAGCAGAATGATCTGGACACGCTGGCCGGCTGGGCCGAAGATGTGGGCGTCATAGATGCCCGGCCGCGTCCAGCGCGGGGAATCAGCAGGCTCACCAAAGGCTTCGAGAAATACCATCTGTGCCTGCCCGCGCATGTCGAATTCGGCTCCGGAATCGTTAAAGCCGTAATCGTGGTCGTCCCAGGTGGCGAACAGCGGAATACGCTCGCGGAAGTAGGCATACGTCGGATACGCGCCCATCTTTTCGTAGGCCGCGCGCATTTCCTGCATGTCGCCCGTGTCGGCGTAGACGTTGTCACCGAGCATCAGAAAAAGATCGGGGTCGTGCGCGCCGATGACGTCCCAGAATTCGTGCGATTGATCCTGGCCTGCACAGGAGCCAAAAGCAATCAGATCAACGAGACTGTCAGGCGAGGCGGTGGCAAACGTGCGTACGGTCCCAGGCGTCTGGGCGAAGGCAAAACCCGCAGTAAAGGTCAGGAGCAGAGCGAGGCGCATGGAAGACTTGAGGTTCGTTGTGGTGAGGCGATAGACCGCGCTGTACAGACACTATTCAGACCCTGTACAGACGCTACGCAGAGTGCACGAAATGCCAACCGTAGGGCAAACACATCACCGCTCCTTTATGAATTCCATTGTTCACGGCCTGTTCACATCTTGACAACATGTAGGGCTGTGGCCTTTCCTGAAGGGACCGCCAGCGGAATCGTGCGGTCAGACGCGGATGGAGACGTCCGCACCACGGCTCGGAACGATGCGCTGGAGGCTCTGTCTCGTTCCACTCGAAGCCCACCAGCTTCACAACCTCGAACGCGTATGCGCACTCGGATCACGGCCCGTCACTTCAAGGCTCCAGAATCACTCCGCGCCCACGTCATGAAGCGCGTCGACAAACTCGGCAAGGTCTACGACGGGATCACCCACGCCAGCGTCGTCCTCGACCGAGCGCCCTCGTCCATTGACGATCATCTCGCGGAGATCTCGATCAACGTGTACCGCCGGCAGCTCACGGCCCGAAACGGTGCGGCCACCCACGAAGAGGCCATAGACCGGTGCGCTGAAAGCCTCCGCCGGCAAATCCTGCGCTACAAGTCGAAGCTCAGAGGCGAGCATCTACGGCGCTGACCCCGCGCCCTACGTCAACCAGTACCGGCCGATGGTCGCCAGAATTTTGTAGGAGGCTTTCACCGTACCGCTGACCGTCCCCGTGATCTTAGAGACGCCCACGCGCTTTCGATAAGACACGGGGACTTCCTTTATCCGGAGGCCGGCACGCGCCGCCTTGATCTGCATCTCGACGGTCCATCCGTACGTCTGGTCCTGCATGCCGAGATCGAGCAGCGCATCGAAGCGAATCGCTCGGAACGGACCGAGGTCGGTAAACTCAGCGCCCCAAATGCTTCGGATGAGCGTCGTGGCGAGCCAATTGCCGAAGATCGCCTGAGGCAGCATCGCGCCCGGCTCTCGTTCCCCGACCATGCGCGAGCCCACGACGAAGTCGGCCTCGTCATTCAGGATAGGATCGACGAGGCTCGGCATCTCGTCTGGGTAATCGCTGTAGTCGCCATCGAGAAACACAACGATGTCGGGCCGGCGCGTTTTGGCGTATTCGATGCCGCGCAGGCAGGCAAATCCATAGCCTTTCTGCTCTTCCCGAAGCACCGTCGCGCCGGCTTCGCGGGCGTTGCGCTCGGTCTCGTCCGTCGAGGCATTGTTCACCACCACGATTTCGTCGACGAGGCCCTTCGGGATGTCGCCGATGACGGAACCGATAGACCGCGCCTCATTGAACGCCGGGATGATGACGAGGACAGACACGGGTGGACGGTTGGTAGGCGGCTGGAGGGACACGTGCGGGGGCCAGCTGTCGGGAACTGGTATGACCCGTGCGTGCGCACATGACGCCAGACGTTACAACGGCTGTCTGCGGAACACGATGGATTTTGCGTGGCCTTCGGCAATCAGGTGCGCTGCCGGCCTCCCTGGAAGCTGTTTTGACGTTCAGTTTGGAACCCGCGA
>JBCDHV010000291.1:0-5567 GCA_038749615.1 Bacteroidota bacterium | reverse complement strand
GGCCAAGGCGACGGCTGGCGTGTCGGCGAGGATGAGCCGGTAGGCGAGACTGGTGCCGCCGTCGTTGAAATTCCGGCCGTAGAGCGGAAGGCCCAGCACCAGCTTCTCCGCCGGCCAGTTGCGGTAGCCACTCCAGTACGCAAGCCCCGTCGTGCCACGCCCGGTGCCGTCGCCGACGGCGTGTGCGTACGTGCTGTGCGGTTTCGGGCGTGACCAGGTGCCGGAGAAATCGTACGCCATGATCTGCACGAGATCGACCAAGTCTGGAATGGCGTCCGGGTAGTACCGGCCGTAGCCGTGCGACGGGTACACGTCAATCGACACGCCATAACCACGGGGTCGGATGTCTCGGTCTAGATCGCGCAGCAGAGCCAGAAGGGCGCGTTGTTGCTTGCGAATCGTCGCTTGTCCAGACTTGAGGTCCCACCGCTCCCAGTCGACATCCACCCCGTCCATGCAGTTCGACACGAGAAACCCGAGAATCTGCTGGACGAACCGCCGCCGTAGCACGGGATCGCTGGAGACCCCAGGGAAGTGATCCGCATCGTGTTTGGTAGCGAGCGAGACATAGACCTCGACGCCGGCGGCATGCGCACGGTCGACGAGCCGGCTCACCTGATCCATGTCGCGCACGTCGAGCGAGCCGTCGGCCTCTGGATACGCGAAGGCATAGACGATCCGGGTAAAGCGCTCGAACGGAATCTCGTCGATGGGCAGCGTCTCGTGCTCCCACGCGGGGTAGAAGCCGGCAACGACCCGGTCCGACGCCTTCTTCTCGTACGGCCGGCACGGCTCTGGAGCCATCTCAACGACTGGATCGTCGATGCGTACCGGCTCAACGGTCGTCGCACAGTCGAGCGACAACAGGAGGAGGGCGGAAAAAACGGGTAGGATGCGGGGGGAAAACATGAGGCCTTTGGTATGGCCTTATGTCGTTGCTAATAGGGACGGGCGCGGAGGAGCAGGTTCAGGTCTCCCAGAGGCTGTTGCAGCAGTCAGGTCGGAAGGCAAACGCGAGCCAATCGCGCCGGCGCGATGCAGACCAACGACGGAGGGCGTGATGCAGCCCCGAGACGACTCTTGCAGCAGCCTTTAGACGTTAGGATAAGCGCTGCGGCGAACACGCGTGTTCACTGTTTGAAAGAGCTGGCGAGAGATGCAGACAGAAAAAATGATCATTGCCGTACTTTTTCTGTAGTGAATGAGCAGGCACGTCCAGAACGTAAAAGATTGAAGCATAAAATAAATATTTACATATACTTGAAGTATGAAATACAAGATATCTTCATAGGCAATTTTGAGGATGTAAGAAGGCTACTCATTCGCTCAAATTGCGTTGAAGCGGAGAAAAAGAATGGAACCACACTATTTAGACTGAGTCTAGATGGCGCTCCTCCCAAACAGCACCTCAAGTTTCTCTGTTCACGCTTCGCAGCGCCTCTCGCTGCGCTCCGGTCTACGTACCGTCGTGCTCTGGTGCAGTACCTGCCCTCTCTCCTCCAGCGCCTCCTTCCCGCCGTTACCGGACGTCTGCTCAACACATAGGCACGATGTCCGCACACCACTTCACGGGTGCCTGTTGCATGGGGCTGCTCGCTGCCGTGCTGCTCTTCGTTTTCACTCCTGACGCTCTCGCTCAGACCGGCACCATCACAGGCCAAGTCCTCGACGCCGGGACCGAGCGCCCGCTGCCCGGTGCGGCCGTGCTCATCGCCGGTACGACGCAGGGCGCTGCCACCGATACCGACGGCCGGTTCACGATCCAGGCGGTGTCTCCCGGCACGAAAGTCCTCGAAACCCGGCTGCTCAGCTACGAAATCGGCCGAGACACCGTTCAGGTGCGTGCCGGCCAGACGACGCAATTGACCATCCTACTCTCGGTCGAGGCCGTGGGGATGGACATGGTGATCGTTGAAGGCGAAACCGAAGCAGAACGGACTGAACGCACGGCGCAGGCGGTGCAGGTGCTCGACTTGCGCGAGGCCCGCGTCGAGGCGGCTGACCTTGGGCTCGTTTTGGCGCGTACCGAGGGCGTGAGCGTGCAACGCGCCGGCGGGCTGGGCTCGGGCACGCGCTTCTCGCTCAACGGGCTGACCGACGATCAAGTCCGCTTCTTCTTGAACGGCTTGCCGCTCGATCTCACCGGCTTCCCGTTCGGCATCGCCAACGTCCCAACGACGCTCATCGACCGCGTCGAAGTCTACAAGGGCGTCGTGCCGATTCGCTTTGGAGCCGACGCGCTCGGTGGAGCGGTCAACTTGGTGACCTCGGACGGGCTGGACGGGCTAGGCGGCTCGGTGTCGTACCAGACGGGCTCGTTCGGCACCCACCGAACCTCGCTCGACACCGGCTACCGCGATCCATCCACAGGCTTGTTCGTGCGGGGTGGGGGATTCTACGACTTTGCCCGCAACGACTATGACGTGACGGTCTTCATCGCCGACCGGTTGGGCCAGCGCACGGAGGAGACGGTGCCACGCTTCAACGACCGCTACCGCGCCGGCTCGGTGAACCTCACGGCCGGCATTCGAGGCCGGTCCTGGGCCGAGGAACTCAGCGTGACCGGCTTTGCGGTCGACTTCGCGCGGCAGATCCAGAACAACGCCACGATGTCCGGGCTTCCGTTTGGCGAGGCCGAATCGTTTGGGACGACGTACGGCGCGAGCGCGACCTACCGGGTGAGCGTGGCCGATCAGGTGTCGTTTGATGTAGTTGGCGGCTACACGTACTCGGAGCGGCGCTTGCTCGACGTGGCCAACTGCCGGTATAACTGGTTCGGTGACTGCATCATCGAGGTGCAAGATCCCGGTGAGATCGTCCGCAACCGGGGAACGGACCGCACGATTTTCGACGACGACGCCTTCGCCCGGATTGGGGCCGAGTGGCGCGTGGCCCCACAGCACACGATCCGGCTCACGACTGCCCCGACGATCAATTGGCGAACGGGCCGTGACGCGCTCATCGTCCGGGGAACGGACATCCTCGCCGGCGACGCGCGGCTCACGACATGGGTGAGTGGGGCCGAGTACCAGTTTGATCTGCCGAATGGCCGATTCGAAAACCGGCTCTTCGTCAAGGATTACCGCCGCGTCTCTACGTCAGCTTTTGGCACTGCATCCACCAACCTGCGCGACGCTGCCCCCTCGACCCGAACCACAGCCGAGCTGCTGGGCTTCGGGAACGTGGCACGCATTGAGTGGACGGATCGGTTCGCGACGAAGGTCTCCTACGAATGGGCGACGCGGCTGCCTCGGCGGGATGAGCTCTTCGGCAACGGCGTCGGCATCGGGCCCAATACCGATCTGCTGCCCGAGCGCAGCCACAACGCCAACATCGAGTTGAGCCTGAGCAGCGCCCGCGGGGCACGGACCTCATGGTCGGTTCAGACCAATGGATTTCTCCGGATCACTGACAACCTCATCACACTGGTCCCGGAGAACGAGTTCTTCGACGTGTTCAACAACGTATTCGGGGCCACCTCGCTTGGTATCGAGGCCAGTGGCCGGGCTACGTTGCTCGACGACCGCCTGACGATCGATGCCAACACGACCTATCAGGAATTCACGAATACAGCGACCGAAGGCTTCTTCTCGCTCTTCGAGGGGGACCGCATCCCGAACCGGCCCTACTTCTTCATGAACGGCGCAGCGCGCTACCGGCTCGACTCGCCGGTCCTGGGAGACGGGCAGCTGAACCTGTTCACGAGCACGCGCTACGTCCACGGCTTCTTCCGGACGTGGGAGAGTGCCGGCCGCCGGCAACTCGAATTCAAGGCCGAGATCCCGACGCAGACTACCGTCGCTGCCGGCGCCACCTACGAATACACCACGGCCGGCGTGCGATGGGCCCTCACGGGTGAGATCCAAAACCTCACCAACGCCACCGTTTTCGACTTCTTCGGCGTCCAGCGCCCCGGCCGCGCCTTCTACATCAAACTTACCTCCCAACTCTAGGGCAGCCGCCTCATCCACGGCGGACCGGAGGTGGCGTGCTCACAGCGTGTGAAGCACCGAGCCCTGACTACTCCATCCGACTCCCCTTCTTCCCCCACAAACCGACCCAACCATGAACCGGTTCATCTCCTCCTTTACCCGGCCGGGCTACAGCGTCCTGACGCTGCTGGTCTTGCTGGCCTTCACTCTTTCCGCGTGCGACTCCTCCGATCCCGACGTTGACCCAGGTCCCGACGACATCGAAACGGGCGTCCTGCTTGCCGTCCAGCTCGATGATGCCGATGCCGATGGCTCCTTCATGGGCGTCTACGACGGCGTGCCCTCCGAGCCCAGCCTCGACGACATGATCGAGATCGGCGACCGTAACGCCCGCGCGTTCGTCATCGACGACGACATCTTCGTCTTCAACGGCGATGGCCTCTACACGAAATACGTCGTTGACCGGAGCACCCTCGAAATCTCTATCGAAGGAACGCTTGACTTGACTGGTCTCGGCATCGAGGGCGAACTCGGCAATCCTGTCCAGATTGCAGACGACGTTGCGTACCTGGTGGCCTATCTCTCGGGTCAGGTGATCAAGTTCAACCCGAACGATCTGACCCAGCCGATTGATGTCATCACGTTCGACCGGATTTCGCTGGATCGCTTCATCCCGTTTGCGTCGGACAACGTCTTCACCGGTGCATTCCGCTACGAGCGGATGGGCAACAAGATCGTTGCACCGATCGTGAACACGGACGTCACGGACTGGACAAGCCCCTTCGAGGCGCAGTTGTTCGTCTTCGACATTCCTACGGAGACGGTGTCGTACAGCACAGACAACCGCTTGTCCGTGAACAACTTCCTGATGGTCCAACTTCAGGACGGAACGTACATGACATACCCCAACTGGGTGGCTTCTGGCAAAGTAGCCTATGGCGAAACGCCCGACCCCGCTCCATCGGCCACGACCGGGCTCCGCGTCCTGACCGACGGCTCGTTCGATCCGAACTTTGCCGTCGATTTTGAGCAGGCGATCAGCGGTGGCGAAGGCAACGTCGTCATTGACACGGTGCCGTTCGTATTTGGCAACGAAGCGCTCGTCATCCACTGGCCAGTGGGTTCTGACCTCCCGGAAGACCAGAACAGCTGGCGTGACTTCTTCAACACGAGCACCACGAGCAGCATCGTCAACCTGGACAACGGAACGTCCCGTCCCTTCAACGTCCTGACCGAGTATTCGCGCCTCAACCCGATGGGCGAGATCAACGGCAAGGCTTACTACTCGCTTCCGCCGGATGGATCGCAGCGGGGCATCATCCCGTGGGCCCACGCCCGCCAAGACGGCACGGACGACTTCGAAATCGTCCATGACCTGCCGCTCGGCACACGCCCGCGGACCCTGGCTCAACTCTGGGGACCCACGAACTAAGACGTGTGGGCGTGTCGAGGAGTAGAGGCGTGTAATCGTCAAGTGAACGCTCTGCGGCTCGTCTCGTCCAGCCTGACGGGTCGGGGTCTCGGTGGAATTGCTTCCGTTGAGGCCCCGGCTGTTTTCGTTTACTTCCATTTGTCTGGTGCAATGAAAGAGACGTTCCGGCTCTCGATGCTTTGGCTCCACACGTGGGCCGGCGT
>JBCDHV010000290.1:0-5574 GCA_038749615.1 Bacteroidota bacterium | reverse complement strand
GCTCGATCTGTACCGGAGCGTCCTTAGCTGAGTGCCGAGCGGACCCGGTAGTAGATGCCGGCCAATCCGCGTTTCCGCTGCATCCCGAGGAGTTGCGTGAGCCCGAGTTCGTGCACCAGGTCTTCAGGCGCACTGGCCAACACCTCGACCGGTTTCCCATCGAACAAGTCGACGAGCACCGATGTGAATCCGCGGGCTGTCGGGGCCTCGCGCGGGACATCGACGTGAAGACGCAGCGTGCCGGCGTCCGTCTCGGCCATCAGAAAGACCGGCGACTGGCATTCGTGCACCATGTTCAGGCCGGCATCGCGGAGCGGCGCGTAGTCTGGGTCGAGCGGCGGGAGCCGGTCGGCATAGTCAAGCAACAGCTCCAGCCGGGTCTCTGGATCGACGCTCTGAAACAGTTCGGCGGTTTCTTGTGGAGTCATGCGCCCTGCTCGATTGGTACGCCCACGAGGTTACCCCACTCGGTCCAAGAACCATCGTAGTTCTTGACGTTCTCGAAGCCGAGCAGATACGTCAGCACGAACCACGTGTGGCTGGAGCGCTCCCCGATGCGGCAGTAGGCGACGACATCGTCTGACGCGCTCAGGCCTTGCTCGCCTTCGTAGATTGCCCGCAGATCAGCTTCAGACTTGAAGGTCCCGTCTTCGTTTGCTGCCTTGCTCCACGGCACGTTTACCGCCCCCGGAATGTGGCCGGCTCGCATGGCCCCTTCCTGCGGGTAGCCCGGCATGTGGGAGAGTTCGCCTTTGAACTCCTGCGGAGACCGCACATCGACGAGCGGCCGGCCGGCATTGACACGCGCCAGCACTTCGTCTCGGTACACCCGGATGGCGTCGTCTTGCTCCTGGGCTTCGTACGACGTGGCTTCGTACGCCGGCACGTCTTTCGTGAGCGCCCGGCCTTCGGCGACCCATTTTTGCCGGCCGCCGTCCATGATCAGGCAGTGCTCGTGGCCAAAGAGTTTGAAGACCCAGAAAGCGTAGCAGGCCCACCAGTTACTCTTGTCACCGTAGAACACCACGACGGTGTCATTGGAGATGCCACGCTCCCGGCACAGCGTTTCGAAACGCGCCTTGTCGACGTAGTCCCGGACGACGCGGTCTTGGAGATCGTTCACCCAGTCGAGTTTGACGGCATTCTCGATGTGCCCTGTGCTGTAAAGCAACAGATCTTCGTTGGATTCGACGAGGCGGACGTGGTCTGTGTCGTGCAAGTTCTCAGCGACCCATTGGGTCGAAACGAGCACCGCTTCTCTGTTTGGAGACGGCATAGAAGTGAGCAGGTTAGCGTATGTATCTTCCTGGAACGTGTAGCTATCTATCGAGCCTTCTTGCATGCGAATGGCGATAAAAGGTTGCCGGATTCTCCGCAGTTTGACCGGTCTGGCTTCCGTCTCGCCTTGCTGTTTGGCTGCTAGTTTGTTGGATTTAGCTCACGTGAATCTGGTTGCCGCCGAGAAAAAGCAAAGGCTCGGCACCTCAGAGACCGCTATATTCAAACCGTTCCGGAACCCATTGCGCGAGTCACGTTCCGCCCAGGTACCCTCCCCACAGTCCCCGGCCTTCACCACTCAGCCGGCTGCCCTGAGCGGCATACGTGGTTCGCGGCCCGCCCGCCGCTACCATGCCTCCAATCGACGAGTCGTTTAAACTTCGACTTACCGAAAACGTCCACGCGCTCGAAGAGGCACGCGCCGTCCTCTCTGAGCGCCTTCCCGAAGCCCGCCGCACCATCCGCTCGATCGCCGGATCGCTCGAACGCTTCGGCATTACGTACGGCTTGCCCCAAGTTCGCCGAGCATCTGCACGGCTCTCAGCAAGCGAATCCGACGAAGCCCTCAGCCAGCGCGTCGAGGAAGTCATTGACCTCCTTCGCGACTTGATCGATGTCGGGCGCATCCGCCCCCGTGTCTTTGCCCTCTCGATTGCCGGCGCGCCCGCTGTCGAGAACGCCTTGTCTCCCCTGCTGTCCGATGACCGGGTCGAGATCGTTCGGGCCGGTTCCTTGTCGAAAGCGGAGGACGTCCTGTCTATGCTGACGCCGGAAATCGTCCTGATCGGGCTTGCCCCGGAGGACGCCGACGGCCGCGAGGTCTTGCTCAGATTGCGGGAACGCAACGCCCTGCAGCATTCGATCTTCGTGGTCACGCTGCCGGCGCCCGCTCCCTTCATCGAGGCGGAATGCCTTGCCTACGGAGCCGACGCGGTGCTCTCAGAGCCCTATGACCTATCGGATTTCGCCAGCGTCGTGCTCTCTCGGCTTCCAGAGGCGCGCGATCATGACGCCACCCGCCGGCCCTCCCCGAAAGACGAAACCACAGGGTTCCTCCGGCGGCCGGCCTTCAAGCGTTCGTACGAGCGTGCCCAGGCCTTGGCCCGCAACGCGAGTTTCCCGCTGACGTTCGTCCGGCTATCGTTGGACGCCCAAGCCGGGAGCGACGCCTCAGAGTCGGATTTGCGTCATCTTGCGGCCCGGGTCGTGAGCGACTTACCGCGGAGTTCGCTGCGCATCCGGTGGGATGTGGCCGAAATCGGTCTCCTCCTGCTCAACACATCGGTAGACCGCGCGACGGAGATGATTTCCGGGTTGCAGGATGAGCAGGATTCAAGCTTCAGCGCAGCCGTGACCGCTGTCCAGCACGGGACGGCACTCAGCGAAGCTATCGTCCGGACAGACCGCCTCTTGTACATCGCCCGTAGTGTGGGCTTCGGCCAAGTGATCTCAGACCAAGATGCCGGCACATCGGTCTACGGCCGGCAAGTGTTGACGGCCCTCGACGAGGACACGGCAACGGCCGCTGTCATCCGGCACCAACTCAAAGACCTGGGGCTTCGCACGGCTCGCTTCAAAGGCGAACCTGAGTCCCTTCGGCAAGCCCAAGGCGAGGTCCCGGTTCTGTCCGTCGTTGATCTCGACGAACCCGAAGGCCACGGCCTAGCCATCCTACGTGTGCTCGCTCAGACGGCACACTTCGACCGGACGCCCCTGCTCGCGCTCGTCGAGCGGCACCAGCCTGATTTGATCCGCGATGCGCTCGACGCCGGCGCTGACGACGTGCTGCTCAAGCCGTACGGCCCGGATGCGTTCGAGCAACGGCTCTTCCGTTTGCTCCGCCGGCGGGACCTCTCTCCACGTAGTGCCGAAGCGCCGGACATCGACTCAGAATCACACGAATTCGACGAGACAGAAATCAGCAGCAGCACTCCCGAGCAAGCCAGCCTTGATGGTGTGGAGTTCGCCGACGCAGAAACGAGCGCTGCTGAAACGCCGAGCGTCGCTGCTCTGCCCGAGGGTGAACCGTCCGAACCAAGCCAGGAACCGTCGCTCTGGGATGCGCTCCGGGCCACCGAGCCGCCCTCAGCCACCGAGACGGCCGAAACGAAAGAGGCCGACGCGTTGGCCCTGAACGAGTTTTTGGCCTCGCCGTCAGAGTCTGCTGCAGCTATTCCCCTTCCCCTGCCAGACGACTCAGAGGAACCAGACGCCCCAGAGAACGAAGAGACCCACCGAACCGACGATGACCTCGCCGTCGGTGCGCCACCCAGCACCGTCATGTCCAACTCCCCCCCCGAGGACCCTACATCGGATCCAGGCCAAGAGGCTCCGACCGAAGACCACGCAGCCGAAGACCACGCATTCGAGCAACAGCTTGCCGAGGCCATTCGGGAGCAACTGACCTATGGCCGAGCGGCCACGCTACCGGGCCTGGGCGAAATACGCATCGAGCACCGGGTCAGCGAAGTCGAGACCCGCGCCGATGGTCAGCTCGTTGTTCACCCGCCCGGTAACGTCCTCACGCTCATCCAGAAGAAATCCTAGTCCAGTTCGTGCCCAGGAAGCGAGTCACGTTCGCTGCTCATTGTTGATTCAAAATGTGGCGCTCGGCTTCGCGGAGGAGGTCGTTTCGCTCGTCGAAGTGAAGGAAGGCATACCGGAAGCCGTTGAGCGCTACCTGCCGGAGGGCATCAGCCGGCACGCCGCAGAGGGTATGCGTCCGCCAGAGCTCTTCCGTCACGGAGGTACGGCTGAACAAGCGGTTGTCTGTATTGATGGTTACCGGCACCTGATTTTCGACGTAGATCGAGACGGGATGCTCGGCGAAACCGGGCACGACGTGCGTCTGCACGTTGCTCGTCGGGCACACCTCGAGCGGGATTTGGTGATCCACCATGTACTGCATCAGCTCCGGATCCCGGTAGAGCGACGTGCCGTGGCCAATGCGATGCGCGCCGCACTTAAAGATGGTCTGATGAATGGCGTCCGGCCCCCACGACTCTCCTGCATGAATCGTGAGGTTGAGCAGGTTGTTGCGGGCGTGGTAGAACGCGTTCAGGTGCCGCTTGGGCGGATACCCGGCCTCACCGCCGGCAAGGTCATATCCCACAACGCCCCGGCCCTTGTACGCAACAGCCAATTCAGCCAGCCGCAACGAGGCGCTCTCGTACCGGTCTCGTAGCCCACAGATGATGACCGTGCACCGGATGCCGTACTCCTCCTCCGCGCGCCGAAGGCCGGCCAGCACGGCATCATTTACCGCTTCAAGAGACAGGCCTTCCTCGGTGTGCAGTACGGGCGAGTAACGAACTTCGAGGTAGCGGACGTTTTCTTCTGCGTTGTCAGCAGCCAATTCGTAGGCAATCCGCTCCAGTCCTTCCTCAGACTGCATCAACGGGATCGAGTAGGCAAACCATGCGAGATACGCCTCCAAGGTCTCCGAATCATCGACCTGCCTCAAGACTTCCGCCAACGATTCGAGATCCTGGGCGGGCAAAATGTCCTCTTTTCCCTGGGCAAACGCTAGTTCAAGAAGGGTTTCGAGCCGCAGGGACCCATCTAGATGGCAGTGCAGTTCAGTTTTGGGCCAGGAAAGAATTTCATCGCGGGTAAGCTCAGACATGCAGAGGCTGTTTTAATGATCAGTTTGAAACGGGCGATCGTAGTTCGTGAATCGTGGTCGGCGAATCTACCACATTTTGGGTACCTGTAGGCTTTCCTGCGTAGAAGGTTGCATGAGCAGCTTCTCGGACGTGAACACGTAGACATTACCTCCTCTTCATGACTCTGATTTTAATTGCCGCCCTCGCTGAGACCAACCGGGTAATCGGTGACGGGAACGAGCTCCCTTGGCACGTGCCGGCCGATCTCAAACGGTTCAAACGGCTCACCCTGGGCCGGCCACTCATCATGGGCCGAAAGACCTTCGATTCCCTGATCGAGCAATTTGGCAAGCCTCTCCCCAAGCGGCGGCACATTGTGATGACCCGGCATCCTGAGTTGGTGCATCACCCCGTGGCCGAAGTGGTAGGGTCCTTCGAGGAAGCTCTGGACCTACTTGCGGGTGAAGAGACGGTGTTCATTGCCGGCGGTGCCGAGATCTATGAACAAACCCTCACTTTGGCTGACACGTGGGAGCTTACGCTCATCGAGGGCGAACACTCGGGCGATGCGTTTTTCCCAGAGTACGCGCACCTCGTCGGCAACCAGTTCCGCCTCACCCACGCCGACCAACACGAAGGCTTCCGGTTCGAGACGTATGAACGTATCACTTGATGCCCTCTTGGCCGGCTG
>JBCDHV010000289.1:0-5578 GCA_038749615.1 Bacteroidota bacterium | reverse complement strand
TGGAGGCTCTGGCACACCGATCAACCCGTGGCGCTCTTGCTGCTCGGCTGGGTGGTCTGCGTGTACGGATTCTTGGCCGGCATGCCGTTTCAGAATTTGCGGTTCGGGCTGACGTATTTCTCGCCGGCCGTTGTGCTGGCCGGCGTAGGCGGGGCGTGGGCGATGCAGCGCTTTGGGTCGCGTCTCGTTGGCCTCGGAATCGTGGCGTGTCTGCTGCTTCAGTTCGGCTGGGCAGTGCGGGCGAACGGATCGTTTTACCAGCAGCAGAACGCGGAAAAGGTCTGCGCGGCCGAGTTCGCCGCACAGGTGCCTGCCGGGGCTCCCGTGTTCACCTTCGGATCGACCCTCGTCATCGAGGAATACACGCCCCTCGATCCGAGGGAGTTGTTCTATGAGACTGAAGCGGCGGTCCGAGACGCTACACGCCGGCCTGGATATGCCGTACTGAATCTCGAAAATCTCCAGGCCCAATGGGTTAGCCTCCCGATGGGAGAGAAAGTGACGTTGCTCAGCGAGTCTCAGGGCTTTGATGCCATCACTTCGTGTGGCGCCTACACCTTGTACCAGTGGGGGCGATGATGCGGGTGCTCGTGATTGTGCCAGGCTATCCGGCTGACGCGAGTGATTCGGCTTCGATGCCGGCAGTGGTGTGTTTTATCAAGGCCCTCAACCGGGCTGCCGACGTGCAAGTGCTGAGCTTGCAGTACCCCTACGAGCCTAGGGCATACGTGCTTGACGAGGTGAAGGTAGACGCACTCGGGGGGGCTCATAGGGCGTGGGCTCGGGTCCGGCTGATGGCCCGCGCGCTCAGCGTGGCGAAATCGTACCACCGAGCATCGTCGTTTCAGGCGGTTCATGCGTTCTGGCTTGGAGAATCGTCGTTTCTCGGTCAACGACTGGCCAAGAGCTGGGGCGTACCGTTCGTCGCCTCCGTGGGGGGGCAAGAGGCGAAGCAACCGAGCCTGTTGTCCCGCCGGCTCGACCGAAAACAGGCGACCGTCACCGCCGGCTCCGCCTTCGCAAGTGCCTGGCTAGCCCGTACCACAGGCCGCAGCGCCGATCAGGTGATTCCGCTCGGTCTGGACGTGGAGGACTGGCCCCGTGGGCCTCAGCCCAGCAAAGACATTGACGTACTGGGGGTCGGTTCGCTGAGCACGTTGAAGCGGTATCACGAGTGGATCGAGGTGGTCCGGGCCCTGGCCGTCGAGCAGCCGAACCTGCGCGCCGTGCTAGCCGGCGACGGGCCCGAGCGTGGCCGGCTCGAACAGCTCATTCAGCGCTACGGATTGAGCCGCCACATCGAACTACTCGGCCTGCGCCCCCGAGAAGAAGTTCTGCCGTTGATGAGACGCGCACGCGTGCTTCTGCATCCGTCGGATTACGAATCGCAGGGGTACGTTTTCCTAGAAGCCCTGCACGCCGGCGCTGATGTGGTGAGCCGGCCTGTCGGTCACCGCCCGCCTGGCCCGTACGTGCGCGAAGCCAACGACGTGGCCGGCTTCGTCGCTGCCACGCGGACAGCGCTGGCTCGGCCAGCACGCAAGCCGCAAGCCGTGCCCACGACGGCGGACACCGTGGCCGCTTTTATGAGCCTGTATCGTGGGGTCCGACCCCCGCTGGGGTCCGACCCTGCCGGGGGTCCGACCCCCTGATCCAGGTCTCGATAGTCTCGGCAACCACCTGCTGGCCGGTAACCGAGAGGTGCAGATCGTTGACGAAATACGTGGACGTGCCGGCCGCTTCTCGATCCTGCAGGGCCGGCAGCACGTTCAAGACAGGAGCGCTGAGCCGTTCGCCCAGATAGTCGGCGAGTGGATACTGGCCTGTGGAGTCTGCTAGTGGGATTCCGGAAAACGCTGCACCGAGCGCTTTGAGGTGCCGCCGATACCGAGCCGTGACCTGTGCCTTGTGCGGGATCACGACGACCAGCGGCCGGCAGGCCGGCGGTTCGCACAGCTCCATCAGCCGTTCGATGTGTTCGGCCCAGGCCGGGGCGTCCTGACCTCGCTTTCCTGTCAGCCGTACGTGCGCCTCGACAAGATTCGGCTCGAATGCGAGTAGTGTGCGTTCATTTCGTGTATAGCGGTCTGGGGCGAACGGTTCGTCTGTAGTTGGGGTCTCAGGTCTTTCGCCTCGGTCTGCTCTTCTTTGGGCAAGCCTATAGTTGAGAAAGCTGAGGGATGGCAAGTAGTTAGCCGCTTGCCAGTACAGCGACCGAACCGGAGCGCCCGGCGCTGCAGAGCGCCGGAAATTCCATAGGTCGTTGCCGGCGTAGACTTGGTAGAGCAGCACATCGGGTTGGAACCGCTCGATGTATGCCGGCGCTACGATGCCGGCTTCGACGATCCCTGTCCCGCTGATTCCACCGTTCACGACGCGCCATTCGGGGAGCCGCTCTCGGAGGATGGCCGGATAGGAGAATGTGCTGGCGGTGAACGAATCGCCGAGCGCCAGGAGCGTCGGGCGCTCGTCCGTTCCGCTGAGGGTAGGCGGCGGGTTGAACGCGCGTAGTTCAGGCTCGTACAGCGGCACGAGGTGAAGCCGGTATACGGTTTCCAGCGTCGCTAGTGCAACGGTTACACACAGCGCGCCGGCTATCATCCAACGAAGACTCCGGCGAAAGAAAACCGTGGGGCGAGGCATGAACAACTCGTACGGGGTCCGACCCCGCGTGGGGTCCGACCCCCGGTGGGGTCCGACCCCCAAAACCTACGCGCTGCCGGCGTACATTCCATGCCTCAATCCCTACGCTGCGTCGCTCACCAGCGCAAACGCTCTACGTTCTCTCTCCTGCATGCGCATCCCACGCCCATTTGTCCTCCTGTTCGTCGGCCTCACGCTCGCCGGCTGTGCCTCTACCGCTGGCTTCGATGCTGACCGCCGCGTCTACGCCGAGCCGCTGCCCTTCGTCCTGGAAGCCGTCAACGAGGCGCTCGCCGAGGCCGGCTTCGGAATCGACGATAGCCGGGAAGGCGATGATGGAACGATCATCATCGAGGGCTTCGAACAATCGCGCGCCTTTGGGCAGACGACGCGGACGCGCAGCTTCACAGTCTTCGTCTCAGCCGAAGAGCCTTCGGGTACGGCCGTCCGTTTTGAGATCCCCGACCGTCAGCTTTCGGGTGCGGCCTACAGTGCCGACCGCGAGATCAACGTGTCGCGGCTCGTGTTCAACCGTCTTGAGGAGCGCCTGACCGAAACCCAATAGCCTGGTTCTCGGCTCAGAATCCTACACCGACGGTCACGTAGACGCTTCGCCCTCTAGCGGCGAGGTCGGAGAGGGCGAGGTGTTCCTGGTAGAAGGTGTCGAACAGGTTCTCGACGCCGGCTTGAACAGAAATCGGGCTGTTCGATTGCCACCCGAGGCGCAGACCAACGACGTTGTAGCCGTCGGTGGGGAATTCTTCGAAGGTCTCGAAGGCGACGCGGTTTTGGGCCAGCGCCCACCGGCTTTCGGCCTCCACGAACCAGGGCTGCCGGTCGTAGCGGGCAGTCAGGACGCCGGAGACGGGGGGCATCAGCGGCAGTGGCTCGTCGAAGGTGACGTTGTGCCCGTACGTGGCGCTCACCGAGCCGGCAAACGATACGCCCTCGACCAAGGCACCCGCGTCGAACAGCGCGCTCACTTCACCGCCGGCCATCCAGCCCTGGTCCGCATTGTCGTACAAGCGAAAACGGTACGTCGAGCCGGATAGGCCTGGGACCACTTCGCTGTCCGCAACGCCCACGACGACGTTCGATAGCAGATGCCCGAACACGCTCGCCTCGAGAGCCAGCCGGCCGCTCGCGTGGCTGATCCCAAGGTCGAGTTGCCGGCTACGCTCGGGTTTGAGGTCGGGCCGGCCGGTGTAGAAGTAGCCGTCGACGTAGTTGTAGACGTAGTGCCCGTATTGCTCGACGATCGTCGGGAGCCGGCCGGCGTCGGCCACGCTGACGCGTAGTTGGGTTTGCGCCGCCAAATTGTACGTGGCCGTCAGGCTGGCACTCGGAATCAGAAGGGAACGCGCCAAGTCTGTGATGCCGTAGCGCGACTCAAAAATCGACCGAATCTCGTCCCGGTGCGTGTTGCGCCGGCTAGCGTCCACCCGTGCCGAGGCCGACACTGTCCAGCGCTCGCCCACGGGCCGGCTCACGTTCAGGCTCAGGCCAGCGTTCAAGGCGCGGGCATCGCCGACGTTGAGCAGGTACATGTCGCGGATGCCAGGGAAGAGGCTGTACATCCACATGTCGCCGAACTGTTGGAGCCGGTGGACATCGCCGCTCATGCTCACCGAAGTTTCCCCGATGCGGCGTTCGAGATCGGTCCGTGTGCCCCACACATCGGTGTAGCCGGCCATCGGCATGAACATACCGCGCATGACGGGGCGCTCCATGACATCGCGAAAGCGGTCGTCCATGGTGTGATCGACGCGGTTGCGATAGATGCGCAGCCGGAGCCGGTCCAGCCCAGGCGTTCGTCCCTCGTAATCGATGCTTGCGATACGGGCTTGGGCGAGTGTGGCATCCATGAGCAGCGCTGGATACCCGACTAGCCACGCATCGTCCGTGATGAGTTGAGCTGTTAACGTATGGCCCTCGGCCAGACCAAGGGAGGCCGTGCCGGCGAGATTCCGCTTTTCGTAGCCGGACGTCGGGATCGGATCACCGCCGCCGGGGGCGTAGTCGCCGGCACCTCGGTAGGAGCCGCTAGCCCGGACGGCCCAGCGCGAACCGCCGGTGCTGATCGTGCCCCGGACGCGCCGCGCCGCGCCCTGGCTTTCGATGCCTGTCTCAGCAGAAACAGATACCGGGGCATCGAACTCCGGCCGTTCGGTGACGAGGTTCACCGTGCCGCCGATTTGAGAGCCACGTGTGAGATCCGCCGCGCCTTTCGAGACTTCGACGGCCGCCAAGTTTTCGGGCTCGACGTAGCTCGACGCCGGGTCCATTTTGTCGACACACGCCCCGTAGACCGGCATGCCATCGACCGTCAGAGCAATTTGCCCGCCCTGGTACCCCCGAACCACGGGTTCCCACGCGAAATTCGCCCGCTGCACGAGGCTGAGCCCCGGGAGGCGGGTCAGCAAATCGTCGGTCGTGGCCGGCGTCCGGGCCGGTGCCGAGGGATCGCCGGCGACGGTGCGCTCGCCAGAAACCAGGACTGCCTCCAGCGTCGCCTCTTGCGATTTCAGATACACCGTCACGTGTTCGGCCTCGATGGCTACACGCGCTGGCAGGTAGCCCACCGCGGAAATGATAAGCTCGGTATCGTTGGGCTGGAGGTAGAGCATGAAGTGCCCGGCCGCATCGGCTGCCGTTCCGCGGGACGTGCCGGCTACGCGGACGTTCGCGAGCGGCACCGTCCGGTCGGTGCCGGCTTCCATCACGTGCCCGTGCACCATGCGCTCGCCGGATGCTACTGGCTCCGCAGACTCGGTCTGCGCCGCCGCCGCTGTCACGAGCCCGAACAGCCCGAGAACGATCCAGCCTGTCATGTAGATCGCGTTGGTTCTCATGGCTCGTACACGGTATACCCGATGAAGCGGAATGTCTGCTCGGCTCCCGCTGCCGGCGTGAGAAGCACGGTCATTTCCCAACC
>JBCDHV010000288.1:0-5584 GCA_038749615.1 Bacteroidota bacterium | reverse complement strand
TTGACGACGGCGACGCGGTCTCGGAAGACGATGTTCTGGCGAGGATCTAGCGGATCGTCTTCGCCGACGTTGTAGGCCGTGTTGAAAACCAGGAAGAGGTCACTGCCGGGCGTGTGGATCCAGTTGAATCGGATATTCGCCCGGACTTGCTTCGAGAAGTTGTCGTACTGCAACAGCGTGCGCCCGAAGAGCGTCCGGCTGAAAGCCGTTGCAATCGATACTGAGCCCAGGGTAGCGGTGAAGGGGCCGTTCCCGAGATCGATGATCGAGTGTTCGAGGTCGGTGCTGAGCGTGAGCCCTGGAGACGGACGCCAGTCGGTTTCGAATCCGAGTTCGGTGCGGTTGCCCGAGAAGAAGCCCCCGATTTGCACGCCGGCTTCAACAGAAAACGGGCGGTTTCCATCCGTCGAGCCGTACAAGAACGCCTCAGTGAATCCGTACTCGCCAACCGGCACCGTTTCGCCGTCCCGCAAGGTGAACGGAGCGTCGAGGCGCTCGAAGACGCGCCGGATGCCGGCTCCGACGCCCGTCTCGTTTGCCGTCTCGGCGAGGGCTTCGAGTTCGATTTCGGACGACTGCAGCGTGCCGTCCAGGCCCCAGAAGCCGGAGACATCGAAGTCGCTGTAGAGAAGCCGGATGCCCAGCGGGGCGTTGTCGACGGGTTGCCGGATGAAGGTGCTGCTGCCCAGCCGGCGGTAATCTCGCCGGCGCACGAAGCCGAGTGCGGGGTCATAGGTGCGCCCGACCGACCGAAACGCGATGGATGTCCCGAAACGCTCGTTGGCGAGTTGGGCAAACGTGGCACCGGCTGCGCTCGACTGCCCAGGCTCTGAATCCCACACCTGCGTAATCCAGCCTCGGACGACGCTGTTTTGGCCAAACCGTACCTCGCCATCGATACCGGCTGCCGTGTTTTGCCGAACGTCATTGTCGAACCGCGTCACGATGCCCCCGATGGTGGTACGCGGCAACACGTCTGCGCGGAGGCGGGCGACGGCGTTGTTGGTCGAGGCAGGGCCAAGGAAATCGCTCAGTTCTGGCCCCGTCTCGATGTTGAGGAGGCCGACCGAGAACGGCCCGATTTGTCCTGTCATTCTCGCGCCGGCCAGAATCGACTCGTCCAAGCCAATCCGGCGTGAGAAAAATGTTTGCGCGGCCCGTGAAGACCCATGCTCGAACAGGCCGGCGCGTTCGAGGAAAAACTCGCGCTTCTCGGGGAAAAACAGACTGAACCGGCTCAGGTTGATTTGCACGTCATCGGCCTCGACCTGGGCGAAGTCAGTGTTGACGGTCGCGTCAAGCGTAAGCGATGACGTGATGCCGTACTTGATGTCCACGCCGGCATCGTAGGTAAACTCGGCGTCTTCGGGCGGCGCGGCGAGGTCGGGGCGTGCTTGTTGCCCCCCCGATATCACGTAGGGCTTGATTTCGAGATTCCGGCCTCGGCGAATGCCTCGTAGACCGTTCAAGACCCCGTACTGCGACACCGTGGCGAGCGCCATGAACGGGCTTCCCCGTTCGAGGCCGATGGCTGGCCAAATCATGCGCTCGTTCTTCCGGCTGATCGAGCGCGAGATCATCAGCCCAAACGACAGGTCCTCTCCCTCGGGAAACCGAAGTTGGTTGAAGGGGATCGCGACCTCCATCGTCCAGCCGGTATCGTCGATGACGGTTTCCGAGTAGAAAATGGCGTCCCAGGAAAAACTCTCGAAGCCAATGTCTTCGTCGGTAATGAGCGCGTCGTCTTGCGTGCCGAGCGCGTTCATCTCGAAGAGGTAGGCATTCCGGCCGTCGCGGTAGGTGTCGAGCCCAATGAAAACGTGATCGTCGAGGCTGTTTCGGCCGCCCCGTTCGAGGTTGCGGGCACGGATGAGCTCCGGCGTGCGGTCACGGTTGCGGAAGGCGAAGTACAGGTTATCGCGGTCGTAGGCGATGTGGACTTCCGTGTCCTCCGTACCGGCGGCACCCGTCTCGGGCCACACCTGCGTGAAGACGGTCAGCGGCTTGATCTCACGCCAGATCGCCTCGTCTAGCCGGCCATCGATGCGAGGCGCTTCGTCCACAAACACGGCCGTGGCCTGGCGCTCTGTTGGATCAGGTGCGAACGTGGGGGCCTGCGCTCGGGCAGGATGGGCAGCAGCTGCCAAGCCGGCGAGTACCGCCAGACCAAGGAGAACGATTCGGGGCATGGAGTAGGGACGGTGGGGAGACGTTCCGGTGCTACCGGGCGTTGTACGTGCTTGCAATCTGGCGAGACACCCGGAGCGCAGCCCAAACACCGAGCAACAGCGCGATGATGGCACCGATCCCGATGCCCCACTGCGCGGTTTCTGCCATGGAGCCGGCGCTGGTGCCAGCCTCAGTCGCGGCTTCTCGGTTGGCTACCCGTAGCTCCTGAAGACCACGGCGGGTGCGCTCGAACGCCGGCACGAACGACTCGGCGTAGACGGTGCGTGCCCGGTCGGGCTCGGCGGCCACGAGCGCGTTGTACGCTTGATCGAACGAAGAAAATGCGGTTTCGACTTCCGCTACCAGCTCTTCTTCGCCCTGGATCGTCAGATTGCCTTCTGCGAACCCTAAGGCCCGTTGAAAGCGTGGACGGGCCGCATCGGCAATGGTGGCCGCTTCAGCTTTACGGCCGAGCAAAGCCAGCAACGCCGCACTGTCGAGCCGTTCGAGCGCAACGTCCATGTCGGCCACGGCCTGGAGGCTGCGTTCGTTCTCGAGCAATACGGCATCCACGGCCCCACCGAGCCGGCCAAGCACGGCAAACGAGATCAACGCCACGAGCACGATCGGGATGATCAGGACGGCGAATCCGGCAATGATTTGTTGGCGCAGAGTCATGGCAACAGCGGTGAGGGGCAGGGCCGGCTAGAGAACGACGTCGGCTTCTCCTTCGGAATCGGTCTCCTCGTCCCGGAGAAACAGCGCCGAGCCGAACGAGAGCGGACCGAGCCGGCCGGCGAACATGAGCAGAATGATGACGAGCTTACCGAGCGCAGTCAGATCACCGGTGACCCCCATCGAGAGGCCGACCGTCCCAAGCGCGCTCGTAGCCTCGAAGACGAGCACATCGAAAGTAGCGGTTTCTGTCAAACTGAGCAGAAAGATGCCGGCCCCCAGCACGACGGCGTAGAACGCGAACGAGGCCGTAGCCGCAGTCACCCGGCTGGCAGGCACGCGCCGGCGCCAGAACGTGATCTCTCGGTCGCCCTGCAGAACGCTCCGCATCACGGCGTACACAGCCGAGAGGGTCGTCGTCTTGACGCCACCGCCGGTACCCGACGGCGACGCCCCTACGATCATGAGCAGCAAGACCACCACCATAGCACCCTGGGAGATTGCGCCGATCGGTGCCGTGTTGAACCCGACCGTCGTCATCGCCGTCATCGCCTGGAAGAACGATTCGAGTAGCCGCTGCGCCGGGGCTTCGGCCAACGCGCTCTGCTCGGTCAGAAACAGCCCGGCGGTGCCCACGATCGTCAGCAGAAGCGTCAGCCGGAGGATGATTCGGCTCGTGAACGTGAGATGCTCCTGCCGGCCAATGCTCACACGCCAGGCATCCACGGCCACGATGAACCCGATAGCGCCGAGGTAGGCCAGCACGGCCACCACGACGTTGACCCCTACGTTGCTGGCAAACGCTTCGAGGCTGGTATCGAACAAACTGAAGCCGGCGGTGCAGAAGGCACTCACCGAATGGAAAAGCGCCTGGTAGCCGGCATTCGGAACGCCTTCCTGCGCAAAGAGGGCCCACAGGGCGAGCGTCCCGATGACCTCGAACGCCAACGTGAACAGCACGACGCCCCGCACGAACTCGTCCAGCACGAACGTCCGAGGCATCGCCAGATCGCTTTCGAGCAACCGCTCGCTGGACGCAGAAATCGACTGCCCCTTGACCAGCACAATGAACGAACCGAGGGTCATGTATCCGATTCCGCCGATCTGAATCAGCAGCAGAATGACCAGCTCTCCGAAGAGGGAATACGTCCCGCTGGGGCTGACGGTGGCGAGCCCCGTCGTGGATACCGCGCTCGTGGCAATGAACAGGTGATCCAGCCCGGAAGTACCCGGTTCCGCCTGGGCAAACGGCAAGGCCAACAGGATCCAACCGATGACGATGCAGGCGAGATAACCGAGCAACACAACCTTGACAGGAGCCACGCCACGGAGCGCACGCGATACGGCTTTGCCAAAAGGTTGGGAGTCAGCCATGAGCAGAACGGTGGCAGCCTGACGGGCGATAGCAGAATCAAGGTCTGCCAGACGGCTCACCGCCGGCCCAACCCCTTGAAACCCACACCCTTGAAAAATGTGTACGAAAACGTCCCATCAGACTCCGCCGTCCGGTAAAGATCCCGGATGCCGGCGTCAAAGGCCTCGGCGGTCATCAAGCCGGCCTCGACGGCGGGCCGGCGGACGCCCTCAATCATGGCCGTGAACGTTCGCCGCGTGAAGCCCTCCGCCCAGGCCGGCCGGCTGCCGTCTGCATACACCGTGCGCGGTGACACCCGAACGTCTTCGAGCCCAGCGTCTGCCATGATGGGATACAGCCGCCGGCCGATGTTGGCGTCGCCCCCAGCCCGGCGCTGCAACTCAACTTGGCATTGGACGGCCGCGCGAGCCGCGGAGCTGTCGGGGTGGAAATACGTCGAGCCGTGATCGCCCTCGATGACGGTGACCGTCCCGCCGGCACGCACCAGCCGCATCACCGCCTGGAGCGCCGCGACGGGCTGGGCCAGATGCTCCAATACGAAGCACACGAACACGTGATCAAACGAAGCCGGCGCAAACGGAAGCTCGAACAGATCCGCATGGAGAAACTCGACGTTCGTAAGGCCGGCAGCCCGGACACGGGCCTCCGCTTGGGCCACAGATGAGGCGGAGATATCCACCGATGTGAACTGAGCGCCCGGACTCTGGCTCGCGAGCGTGACCGTCTGCGAGCCGACTCCGCAGCCGGCTTCCAACACGGTACTGCCGTCGGGGTACTGCGTGTCTCCGTGTAGTAAGTCCACCAACGTGCCGGCTTGATCGTCCAGGCGCTCGTTTTCGCGTGGGTCGTAGCCGTGAACGTAGGGCTGAGTCATAGTCTTGCAGAATAGGGCTGAGGCTTGGAGCAAAAGGGATGTTCAGAATCATGATCCTGAACGTCTCGACGGTCGGTTTTGTCGTGAAGATGGGAGGCCATGGGCGAGGTTGCTGGCGACTCCCCGCCGTCCATTTCACGCATCTTCCGCTCCCATGACCTCCGCTCCACTCCGCCCGGCCCGCCGGCACGACCTCGACTGGCTCCGCGTCATCTGCATTACCCTGCTGCTGTACTATCACGTCGGGATGATCTTCGTCTCATGGGGCTTTCACATTCAGAGCACCGAGACCAGCGCCCTGCTAGAACACATCATGCTGTGGATGCACCGCTGGCGCATGCCGTTGCTGTTCTTCATCTCCGGTGCCGGCACCCGGTTCGCACTCCGGAAGCGCAGTGCCGGCCAGTACCTCGGGGAGCGGTGGCTTCGGCTCCAAGTCCCCGTGCTCTTCGGCATGTTCGTGATCGTGCCGCCACAGATTTACATCGAGC
>JBCDHV010000287.1:0-5605 GCA_038749615.1 Bacteroidota bacterium | reverse complement strand
TCGTAAAACACGAACGCCGGCGCGCCTTCCCGTTGGGAAATACTGCGCTCGAAGACATTGTTCTGCTGCCACCAGGCGAGGATGCCTTCTTCAAGGCTCGGATACGCGAACTGCTTTTGCTCAGGAAACACGGCGTCCAGTCGGTTAAATGAAGCCTGGAAAATAGCCGGCTCCGCGGCCCTGAGCTTTGAAGATTTGGCAGGCAGGGTGGCTCACGATGTTCGCGTAGCGGGTGGACGAGTGGCGAGTAGCGGGTGGTTTTGATTCGGGTCGTTGTGCCTGGCATGTATACGAGTGGACGAGTAGTACATGGCGGAGATGCCTCCAACCACGCGCTACCCGTCTACCTGCGACCCGCTACGCGAACACCGTGAGCCGTTCCACCCTCCACGTGAGCCAGGCGAACCTAAAACGCGACTTGGATTTGGGCGGTGAGGTTGGTAGTGCCGTTGACGGTACGGTAGCCGAGGCTGAGCATGCGGCGGTGGAACGCCTCGCCTTTCATGGCGCTTAGGCTCCAGGTGAGGCCGGCGGCGTGGGCGCGGGTTGGCGCTCCGAAAGCGACCGTGCGCTCGGTTTGGCCGACGATTTCCAGGCTGGGAGCGAAACGGTAAGCAGCGGACACGCTGCCACCGAAGAGCGAGGCTTGAGACGCGCCGGCTTCGGCGAGGTAGCGCGTAGCGAGCAGGTCGAGCTTGACGCGGACACGCTGGCTGCCGGGGCGCTCACCGTAGTAGACGTGGCCGGCGTAGGCTAGGGTGCGGCGTGCCGTACCGTCGACGGTTGCGTAGGGCGAGTGCGTCGGGTTGTAGCTGGCGAAGAGGCCCGCGCGGAGCCCGCGAGCCGGCTTCACATCGAACCGTCCGCTCACGGCGGCCGATGAGACCGGCCGGTGCGTCCAGACGCCGTAGCCCCGGTGCACAAACAGAGCGGCCTCCACCCGCGCCGACCGGTAGGTGGCTTCGATCCCGAAGTCGCGCCCGTCTCCACCGATGCCCGTCTTTGCCCAACGCCCGACGAATGAGGGCCGGTCGATGGCATCGACGCGCGTGGCGGCGTTGAAGGCGGCAGGGCGAGCGGCAGAAAACATGCGCCCCACGCGCACGCCTACCTTTCCACCGAGCGCCGGCGTGCGGTAGGCAACCGTGGCGTCGAGGAGCCGGACGAGGCTAGCAGAACCGCTCACTTGGCCGCGTACCTCAAAGCCACTGTCGAAGCTCGCCGTGCCGATGAGCCGCGCCCGCTTCAGGCCACTGTGGTACGCGTGGCCGGCCTCTGCTGCCGGCGCATAGCCTACGCGGACTTGCGTGAAGCCGGTGGCCTTGTAGGTCTGGGCGTTGAGCGTGGTGGCGAGGAGTACGAGGAGGAGAGCAAGCGAGCGCATGACGATTCAAGGTTGGTTGCCTTGATACGTGCCGCCGCCTGGAAAAGGGGATCAGGGTCGCTTCGCTCTTGTGAAGAGGTAGCCAGGGGGAACGGTTGAGAGGTGGGAAAACTAGTTGAACCGAACTAGCAGTTCGAGGCGTTGTGCCTCTTTATCACTGGCTAGCTGGAGCCTTCATTTTGTCCCCCACCCATCCACCTGGCACCTCTAACCCGTTCCACAAAAAAAGCCGGCGGACCCCACCACGTGGCCGCCGGCGCTTGAGATGATCCTACAGGAAATGTCAGGAGTAGGTGATGTGCCTCGGAAAAGATGTGTTATCTCGGACGCTGCAATGGTATGGGAAGCAGTTCTATGCGCAAGTAAGACAAACCACCAAAGGCTTGTAGGATAAATCCTACGCTATTTGTAGGACGAAGAACACCCAGCGGCCCTCGCTTTTTGCATACAGTGCGCAAAAACAGAGCTTTCGGGGTTTTCTATCGCTGGAAGCGCAGTACGGGCCCTTTGCGGGATGGCTTCACGTGTGCCGGCTCTGGAGCGGTGCGAGCTCCATCTCCTGACGGCTGAATGCGTTTTGTTTTCGTGCCAATACGTAGCCGAGTGACCAAAGGCCGGCCTGGAGCAGCTTCTTCCACTTGCCCTTCACGGATGCGCGCGGCCTTGTGACTGACCAAGTGATCCCACAAGTCCTCCAGGCGTACGCCTTCGATGTGTACAGCGCGCTTGCTAGCGAAAAACAGCGAAATGGTGTCGACAGAGTCCTCGCTTCCTGCCGGCATGAACGCCATGTTTTCCAGCGCGTCATAGGACAGGGCTAGCCGTGCGCCTGTACCGAAACACAGCTCTATCCGCTTCGGGTTGTGTGCGTACTCAACAGACTGGTTCCGGCGGCTGCGCACCCGGTCGCGGCGCGTTACGCCCGCATCTGGAGAAGGTGGTAGTTTGTGATACTCAGAATCAGTTGTACCTCGAGACTCAGACCGGGCAGCACGTGTTTGTACACGGCCAGACGACCGAGTGCCTCCGAAAACTCGCTTGAACATGGACGGGTGGGTAGGATGGGTCCGCTGCCTTCCAAAAACTGCCTCTTCATCTCATCACCGCAGCTGTGCCTCGGACGGCCAGAGATGGCACCTGGTGTTTGGGTACCTGTCACGAGACTGGACGACAGCGTGGGACTGGACGGTTGAATATACACACGGCTTCCCAACAAGTCAGCTTCTTGCCATATCGCCGCCAGGCCCGCGTACTGCCGCGCGGCTTCGACTACCCAATCGGTCGTTTCTGGATCTTTCACGTAGCCCGAGGCCAGTTATTCTGCATGCTCGCCTCCTCCTAGGAGTCGTCTAAATATCATGGTTTCTTACCTCCACTTGGACTCAACTTGATGCTTCCTTTTGGGATATCTCCGCCCACCCGAGGTAACAGGCAATCATGCTGGGTTGGCTGTCCACCCGTTTCGCCTCGGTCTGGACCAGAGTTTTTTCTGTTCGATTCGTGCAGACCTGAGCCTTTCGCTCGAGCCATCCAACTCGTCATTCGACCTTCAACCACTTGACGTATGTCTACGCTCTCTGGCCGTGTGGCCGTTGTCACTGGTGCTTCTCGAGGTATCGGGCTGGCCATTGCCCGGGCCTATGCCGCAGCCGGCGCACGCGTCGTGCTCTCTAGCCGTACCCAGGAAAGCCTCGACCAGGCCGCTGCTAGCATTCGGGACGCTGGCGGAGACGCCATCGGCATGGCTGCGCACACCGGAAATCCTGACGCCGTGAACCGGCTCGCCGAGCAAGCGGTTGCGCACTATGGAGGCATCGACATCCTTGTGAACAACGCAGCGACCAATCCGCATTTCGGCCCCATCTTGACCTCGGAGGAGAGCCAGTGGGACAAGACGTGGGAGGTAAACGTGAAGGGATATTTCCGCACGGCCCGCGCTTGCGTCGACACTATGGAGAAGCGAGGGGGTGGGAAAATCATCAACATCGCCTCCGTCGCTGGAAAGCGGCCGCTGCCGGGCATGGGTGTGTACTGCGTCTCCAAGGCCGGCGTGCTGATGCTGACCAGTGTGCTAGCGGTAGAACTCGCCGGCCAAAACATTCAGGTAAACGCGATTGTGCCAGGGTTCGTCAAGACCCGGTTCAGTAGCGCCATCTGGAACACGCCGGCGATCTACGAGCCTACGCTGAAGCTCATCCCGCAAGGTCGCATGGCCGAGCCGGACGAACTGGCTGGGCTCGCCGTCTATCTCGCTTCATCAGCCTCCGATTTTGTTACGGGTGCTGCCATTCCCATCGATGGTGGCCAACTCGTGGCTTCTCCTATGACCTGACCGTTCCTCGATGAGCGTCCTCCTCCTCGCCCGGCATGGGCAGACGCTACTTTTTTCGGAAGACCATGACCAGCTCTCGCCAGCCGGCGTCGAGCAGGCTCGGGCCATGGGTGCCTACTGGGCCACCCTCGGTCTTGGATTCGACCGTGTCCTCGTTGGCCCAAAACGCGCCCACCGGCAGACGTACGAGGCTGCGCGCGCGGCCTTCAAAGCCGCCTCGAATCAACCGCTCCCGGAAGCCAACATGCTCCCCGGCTTCAACGATCATCAGGGCGAGCAGGTCTTCCGGGCCGTCGTTCCGACGCTCGACAACGGCAAGGAAATGATGGAACGCTTCGGGCGCGCCTTCTTGCGCGGCGATCTTCCCATGCGCCGTACCTGGATGGAAGCCTACGTGCGCGTCTCCCGGCGCTGGATGAACGGCGAACTCCCTGCCGACCGGTTCGAGTCGTGGACGGCGTTCCGGGCCCGCGTTGGCCGGACGCTCGACGCGCTCAAAACCAGTACCGGCCCCCGTGACCGCATCCTTGTCTTCACGTCGGCCGGCCCTGTGGCTGCTGCGCTCGGCCACGCCTTCAACCTCGACGACGAAACCGTCCTCAAACTCAGTTGGACGACCCGGAACGCCAGCCTTACCGAGTTCTTCCTCTCCCAAGACGAACTCTCGCTCAGCAGCTTCAACGCCACCCCGTACCTCAACGACCAGAAGCTGCTGACGTACGTTTGAACGGTGGAGGTGGGCCGGTTGGTAGGTGGGTTGCGGTATCTCACCAAACGCCCCGAACAACCCCACGCATCTACACACCTACGAACAACGCACCTACAACCTACGCAACACCTCCCGGGCGACGACGCTTTTGTGCACCTCATCAGGGCCATCGTAGACGCGGGCCGCGCGTTCGTGGCGGTACCAGTGGGCGAGGACGAGATCATCCGTTAGGCCAAGCGCCCCGTGAGTTTGGACGGCCCGGTCGAGGACACGTTGGAGAACGCCGGCGACGAAGAATTTGATCATCGAGATCTGCATCCGGGCCGCCCGGGCTCCGTCTCGCGTGATCGCCTCGGCGGCGTCGAGGACCATCAGCCGGGCCGCATGAATCTCGGCACGGCTCTCGGCGATCCAGTTTTGGACGGTCTGCCGCTTCGCCAGAGGCTCGCCGGGATTCAACTCGCGCGTTGCAGCCCGGTGGACCATCAGCTCGAAGGCCCGTTCGCAGACGCCCACCCAGCGCATGCAGTGGTGAATCCGGCCTGGCCCCAACCGCTCCTGTGCGATGCGGAATCCGGCGCCTTCACCGCCCAATCGGTTAGCTACCGGCACGCGACAGGCCTCGAACCGCAGTTCCGAGTGGCTGAAGTAACCCGCCCCTTCGTCGCCCATGACCGGAAGCCGGCGCACGTGGACGAGCCCAGGCGTGTCCATCGGCACGATGAGTTGACTGGCCCGCTCGTGCGCGCGTTCAGCCTCTGGGTTGGTCACGGCCATGACGATGGTGAAGGCCGCGCCATCAGCCGCCGTCGTGAACCACTTGTGGCCGTTGAGCACGTAGTCGTCTCCGTCTCGGGTGGCAGTGGTGCTCATCCAAACGGGATTGGAGCCGGCATGCTCAGGCTCGGTCATCGCGAAGCAGCTTCGGACGTCGCCGCGCAAGAGCGGATCGAGGAAACGGTCTCGCTGAGCCGGCGTGGCGTGATGGAGCAGAATTTCCTGATTGCCGGCATCTGGCGCTTGGCAATTGAAGAGATAATGCCCGAGCGGCGTCGTGCCCAGCACTTCGCTCAGCCGTCCAAACTCCACGAGCGACATCCCGAGCCCGCCTGCCTCAACGGGAAGATGCGGGTTCCACCACCCTCGCCGCTTGACCTCGCCCCGTAACGCATCAAGCGCC
>JBCDHV010000286.1:0-5608 GCA_038749615.1 Bacteroidota bacterium | reverse complement strand
GTCTGGAGCCGTCACTTGGGCAAACGTGCCATCTGCGTACCGGACCAATCCCCCACCATAGGTGCCGATCCAAAGGACACCGCTAGAGTCGACAAACAGCTCGCGGATCTCATTGCTGGTGAGCTGAGGTGTATTGGCGACGGTAAAGTGTCTAAACCGAGCTCCGTCGTAGCGTGTCAGCCCACCCCGTGTCCCCAACCAGAGATAGCCATCTGGGGTCTGCTCAATAGACCAAACGACGCTGTAGGGCAGCCCGCTCCGCTCCGTCCACCCTCGGTGAACGTATTGCGAGAGCATTCGATTACTCGGCTGCGCCTGGATCTCGAGCCCACTGACGCCTGTCCAAAGTGTACACCCGAGCAACCAGTAGAGAAGCTGTATCGGACGTACCATGCTGGTTTGTGCTCGGCTCTCTGGAGCGAGACGGGCTTCAGCGGCAGAGCCTTTATCGTACCCCGAAGGCCTCGTCGTGCGTGTGGAATACTTTGAGGTAAAGATACGCCTCACCTGCACTAATAAAGTATTTGGTCAGTTGAGGCCCGAGCGTTTCGAGCACCGCCAAGTGTAGCGGCCGGTTGCGTAGCCGGCCGGCTGCTCTAGACGCGACCCGCCGAGCCGTTCCTGGACGATGGTGCATGCACGCCGTAAGCCCAGCAACGAGCAGTTGCCGATCGGTTTTCGGGAGCGCCTCGTAGCGGTTGATGAAGCGGGTAAGCTGCCCGTCACTGCTGAGCTGACGGGCCATGCGGCCCCAATTGATGTGGGCGAACAGGACAGCCGTGTTGACGTGCTGTTGCAGCGTACGGAGACCGGTGACCTGCTTCGGAATGCGCTGCGCAACGGGGGCGTAGCGGTTCCGTTCGCGCGCCTCGACCATTGCGATGTCCGTAAACTGAAAGGGCCCAAAACTGATGAGGGCATCGTACCGAGCTGGAAAGCCGGCGAGAAAGGCTGGGCCGGCCTCCTTGAGCATCCGGTCGTAATACCAGAGTTTAGCGACCGGCGTGACGGTCTTGCCTCGAAACCGCGGAGGCAACAGTTCCTGCACGCTGTAGGCAAGGAGCACATTGGGCGTAATGGCCTCGACGACGTCATCCATGAACCGAAGGGCGCGTCCCCGATAGTCTTTGCGCTTTGCCGCATGCACGGCCCCCAGCACCTCGATCCCCCGAGCCACTTGCAGTTCCCGAAACGATCTCAGGGTAATCCGAAGATCGGAGGCCTCCACAGCCTCCACGTACTTTGTCTGAAGCCTGACGATTTGAGCCCGCTGGCTTCGGGAGAGCCGGCGAGCGTTACGTCTGAGTTTATCATCCCACATCGCACGCATTCCCCGGCCAAAATCGACCTCGCCGTCCCTCAGCCCGAGCGGTATGAGTAGGTCTGGCTCCTCAGGAAATAGTCCGTCTGCCACCGCCTCTTGGAAGGAGTGGCTGAACAGGATTTCCGCGGCCTGTCTCTGGGGTTCTTCGAGTGCGCCGAACGTCGATGTGAACGCGTCGGTTGTCCAGAGTGCGTAGGGATCCCGAGAGACCCTATCGCCCCGCACCGGCATCCAGAGACCTGGCACCATCAGAGCGGGAGTGCCCACGGAGAGCAGTTGGAGGAAATGCCGTCGAGAAGTCATCAGCCGGAGGAGTATCGGAGGAATACCTCTCGTAAATACGATCCAGCCGGCGGGTTGAAAAGCGAAATTGTGCTTCGCTTGCGAAGCGAACAGGATAACGAGTCGGTAACAGGCCAACCGTCTTGCGTACCTATCATTCAAGCCTGCCGCCTCTCCTCTCCTCGACTTGAACGCCACCACCACGTATGCAAAGCACGTCGTACCTCTACCTCTCTGATGACGACCGATTCGTCGACCGGGATCTCAGTTGGCTTTCCTTCAACGAGCGGGTGTTACAAGAAGCGCAAGATGAGCGGAATCCCCTGCTCGAACGGCTGTCTTTTCTGGCCATCTACTCGTCGAATCTGGACGAGTTTTACCGAGTTCGTGTGGCCGCCCTGCGAAATTTGGTTCGGTCTGACGCCTCCATTTCCACGAAATTCGGCCAGTCGCCGGCTGAACTGTTGAGAGCGCTCAACCGAATCGTTCACGCCCAGCAGGAAGCGTATGGGCACACCATTCGGACGGTCATTCGGCCCCAGCTGGAAGCCTTGGGGATTCGCTTCTTACGTGAGGACGCCATCCGTGATCAGGACCACAGTTGGCTGCACGAGCGCTACCGGAACGACATACGGCCTCGCTTGAAGCCGGCCCTTCTCACCGCTGATTCCGAGACGCCGTTTCTCAAGAACCGAGCGCTTTATCTCGTCTGCGAGCTGAGGCAAGAAGGCCAGGTCCGCGCATACGGGCTCGTCAACGTCCCGTCGCCACCTCTTCCGCGCTTTCTATCCAACGAACGGGCCAAACACGTCACCTACATCGACGATGTCATCCGCGCGCACGGTGCGGATGTTTTTCCAGAGTACGATGTCGGGCCGTTCTACTCGGTCAAACTGTCTCGGGATGCCGAGTTGTACGTGGACGAAGATTCCCCCGAGCCGCTCGTCCAACAAGTCAACGATAGCTTGGTCCGCCGCGAAACGGGTGCGCCGTCACGGTTCTTGTACGACACGCGGATGCCGGCTAGCATGCTGGAGGCCCTGGCCCAGCGGTTCCAGCTGTCGGACGACGACCTGATGCCTGGAGGCCGCTATCACAACCTGCACGACTATTTCGGCTTTCCCGATTTCAACCTAGTAGAGCATCGCTTCCATCCTCATCCCCCCCACGCTCATCCACTGACTGCTGCCTCTGACCTCTTTGCTGCCATCCGGGAGCGAGATCATCTCATTCAGTTTCCCTATCAATCTTACGCTCCCGTTACGCGCTTCCTTGAGACGGCTGCAGATGACCCCGATTGCACAGAAATCAGGGTCACTCTCTACCGCGTTGCGTCAAATTCAGCCGTCACGCGGGCGCTAATCCGAGCTGCCAAGGCTGGAAAGAAGGTCACAGTCTTCATCGAGGTCAAAGCCCGGTTCGACGAAGCGCCCAACATCCACTGGGGCCGTGAGCTTCAAGAAGCCGGTGCCCATGTACTCTACAGTATCCGCAATCTCAAGGTGCACGCGAAGCTGGCACAGGTCGTTCGTGAGACAGAACAGGGCACTGAACGGTTGACCTACGTGTCTACCGGCAACTTCAACGAAAAGACCTCCCGTGTCTACACAGACCTTGGCGTCTTCACGGCCGGCGCAACGATTGGGCACGACGTGGAGACGCTCTTTCTGCACCTCGCCGGCACACTAGACGATCCAACGTTCGAGTCTTTGCTCGTTGCTCCGTTTACGCTGCGGAGCGGCTTCGAGAACCTCATCGACCGAGAAATATCCCACGCGAAAGCCGGCCGGCATGCCGCGATCCGGATCAAGCTCAACAGTCTCGAAGATCCGAGAATGATCGAGAAGCTGTACGCAGCCAGCCAAGCCGGCGTTCACATCGAGCTTATTCTGCGAGGGATTTGCTGCCTGCGCCCGAATCAGCCGGGGCTCAGCGAGACCATCACGGTCCGGTCAATCGTTGATCGATATCTGGAGCACTGGCGTGCCTTCCGGTTCCACAATGACGGCCATCCCGAGCTCTACATCTCCTCTGCCGATTGGATGACGCGCAACCTGAGCCGGCGCATCGAAGTGGGCCTCCCGATTCTCGATCCCACCATTGCTAGCACGATCAGCCGGCTGCTCGACATGCAGTGGGCAGACACGGCCAAGGCCCGTGAACTCGACCGGTACCTGACCAACACGTACTGCCGCCCGGACGGCCCTTCCTACCGGTCGCAATACGAAGAGTACATCTGGGCCGGCGAACGATCTGGAGCTACTTCAGAGGCAGTCTGAGCGTCCGGCGAACGTATCCTTCACCGGCTTCGAACGATACACGCAGGTGTCCGTCCTCGGTTAGCTCAGTACCCGCAACCGGCGTCACACTACCTGTGAGCACGAGCTCATAGCTCTGCCCAGCCACCCCGTCCACGACCAATTCTAGCACGCCGTTCTTCACGGCCGACCGGACGACGCGGATCTGCTGCGACCGCGCCCCAGGATCGGAAAATTCGGCTCGGGCATGTACGTCCGTTCCTCCATCCACCGCGAAGACGGCCGTCGTGTTTGCTTCGGGGAATTCGGCAGTGATGCCAAATCGTTGAATGTCGCCAGCGGTCTCTCGGCCTATTTCGGCGGAGACCTCGTTGATCGTTGCCCCGGTCACATCGGCGTCTAGTGGAAATGCCGGCGCAAACTCAATCAACTCGACACGCCCCTCTCCGCTCTTTCGGGTCACGTTGATGGTATACGTGCCGGCTTCTCGCTCAATGTGGATATCGTAGAGGGCATCGCCGATGGGAACGCTGTTGATCCGGGCGAACGGCCAATTTGCCGGCAGCTGGGGGGCAATCCGAAGCATGCGTCCACCGTCTGAAGTGGACAAGCCAAACAGGCCGCGCACAGCCGGCGTGATGACCATCGCTTCGGACCAGACCTGATGGTGCGATGACCGGCCAAACGCTGTATTGAAGTCACCCGAAAGCAACTCGGTGACATAGCCGAGTGCATCCTGCCAAGTCAGAAGCGCGGTGGCCATGAGGGCTTGGTATCCCGCATGGGGCCGGCCGTACGAGTACGCGCCCATCGACGCCCATCCGGTGAACAGCGGCCAAACCGAGCCGTTGTGGTACGAGAGCGGATCGTAGTGCAGATTCTGATCATGCAGGATTCGAGCGCCCCAGTCTGTAGCGATGCCAGCACCTGCGATCTCGTCAAGGTTCAGTTGGGCCCGGTCATGATCGAGCGTCCCCCACCAGAAAGGAACAGCCGGCAGCACCCAGCTGCCGTTGTAGTAGGCGGCTGCGTCCGCACCTTCCACCTTGCCGGTCGTTGCGGCGTAGAAGCCGGCTTCTTCTTGCCAGTAGGTATCCTCCGTAGCGTTCCTAGTCCGCTCCGCCCAGCCTCTGGCCTCACGGGCAAGAGCCGGCTCCTCGAACACTTCAGCGAGGTAGGCGATGTCTTCAGACGCCTTGATCCACAAGCCTTGCATGTAGATCTCCTCGTACACGGGATACACCTGGCCTTCTAGCCAGCCATGCCCGTAGCCCTCGTTGTTGATCAGCCCATTGCCGTCAGGATCTGTAGTTGCACTCCAGGCAAAGGCCTTCTTGATCGCAGGCCAGTGACTGCGCAGATACTCCAGGTCGCCGCTTTGCTCGTAGAAATCGGCCTGGGCGATGATGAACAGTGGGGTGGCATCAGCGCTGTGCCATGGGTAGCCATACTCTTCGAACCAGGGGATGTACGACGCACTCTGCGAGATCTCGTGGGGCACCTTGCCATCTTCGCGCTGCACGTTCGCGAGGAAATCGAGAGCTAATTTGGCTCGCTCGAAGTCTCCATACGCGGTCAACGCAAAGGCCGTCCACAGCGCGTCGCGGCCGAAGAACCAGGCAAAGCCAGGGCGTTCACTCCGGCCAGCGGTCCGGAAGCCGGCGACGAAGCCCGTCCCCAGTGTAGGGTTCGTGGCAAGCCCTTTGTCGACACCGACTTTCGCCCAATCGAACGCGAGATCGAG
>JBCDHV010000285.1:0-5617 GCA_038749615.1 Bacteroidota bacterium | reverse complement strand
TGGGTCATCGGCTCGCTGAGCTGGCCCGTGCTGGTGGTGCTGCTCGTCGGCGTTGGGATTTCGGCCTGGCATACGCTGCATTTCTCTCCGAAACTCAGCGAACGCCGGCGGAAAACACTGGCCGTGAACTACCCCCTCGTGGGGCGGATGCTGGAGCTCATCGGCGGGCTGCTGACGGTAAAGTCGCTCTCGGCTACCGTCCAGGTAACCGGCGATGTCAAGGGCCTCGTCTCGGAGAAGGAAGGCTGCGAATACGAAGAAGCGCTCTACAGCGCCGGCATGAACTTCGCCAGCTCGACCATCCGCGACCTCACGCTCGTGGCAGCCATCGCGACGGCCTTTGCGCTCTTGCTCGGCGGCCAGTTGGCGCTGTCGGATCTCTTCGCGATCTACGTGCTGGCGGGGGGCTTCGTAGGCCCAGCCGGCCAGGTGGTGAGCATCTACCGGACCATCTCGGTGACAGCGGCCAACCTCCGCAACTACTACGAAGTGATCGACATCGAGTCGGAATCGCCGGCCGATGCGGCACAAGCCGGGCAGCCCGCCGGGCGCGTGCCGGCCGTCGCAGCCGTCTCAGGCGATGGATACGCCGGCGACGGCATGGCTCAGGCCTCCGTCCCGACGCTCGCCTTGGCCGATGACCGGCCTGTCGGTGAAATCGAGTTCGACCAGCTCACCTTTGGGTACGCGGACGACACGAAGGTGATCGACAACCTGTCGCTGACCGTCGAGCCTGGCGAGCGCATTGCGCTAATCGGGCGGAGCGGTGCCGGCAAGACGACGCTGATCCGGCTCCTCCTCGGCTTCCTCGAACCCCAAGCCGGCAGCATTCGCGTCGATGGCCTCGATCTGAAGGACTACCGCAACAAGGATCTCTTCCGCCAGCGCTTCGGCGTGGTGGGCCAGGACGCGCTCCTGTTCAACGTGAGCGTCCGCGAGAACCTACTCTTCGGCCTCACCGAGCCACGCGAAGACGAAGAGATCCGCGAGGTGCTAGACCTCGTCAACCTGCTCGACCACGTCGAGGGCCTGTCGAACGGACTCGACACGGTGTTCACGTCCGACGAGTTCTCCGGTGGCCAACGCCAGCGCCTGGCTGTTGCCCGCGCGCTCATCCGCCGGCCCGACATCGTCCTGCTCGACGAGCCCACCTCCGCGCTCGATTTCGAGAACGAACGGGAAGTCGTCAACGCGCTCGACCGCCTTGTGCGGGGCAAGACCACGATCACGATTGCGCACCGCCTCTCAACGGTCCAGGACGCCGACCGCGTCGTGGTGCTCGACCAGGGCCAGGTGGTCGCAGCCGGCCCGCACGCCGTGCTCTACGAGACCAACGACTACTACCGCTCGATGTGCGAATACAACAGTTTCATCGTGTGACCCTGTCCAGATGACCTGGTCTAAACGGCCTGGTCTGGACGACCGGCGAACACGCAACGCCAAACCGTCATGTTACAGCCCAACCAAACCTACACGCTGTCCCGCTACGTCGTGCTACACGCGGATCCAGATGGGCTACTCGTTGAGAGCCCGCTGAGCCGAGACGTGTTGCGCGTCCCAAACCCGGCGGTCCTCAACCTCCTGCTTCTGCTTGCGCGTGGTGCGCGGCCGGCCGATCTCTACGAAGGCCGGCCCGACGCCCAACAGGCGCTTCTCGAACGCTTGCTGACCAAGTTCGAATCGAACGGCTGGCTGACGGCTGTCGATGAGGAAGGCGAGCCGGAAGAGACCCACGGTGCCTTAGCCGATTGGGCCTTCCACGACCTCTTCTTCCACAGCCGCAGCCGCGCCGGCCGAAACGTCGACCGGATGGGGGCCAAGTCTGGCCTCAAGCTGGAAGAGATGCCGCCTACGTTCAAGGAGATCGAGTCCTCGGTCCGCATCGCCTTGCCGAGCCCGGATCTCGACGAAGTGGCCAACCGCGACCTCTCGTTCACGGAAGTCCTGGAAGCCCGCCGCTCTGTCCGGGAATACGCGGATGCCCCCGTCTCCCTCGACGCGCTAGGCGAGTTCCTGTACCGGAGCTGCCGCGCCAAAGGCTACCGGGACGACAGCCGCGTGCCGCTGACACGCCGGCCTTACCCGAGTGGAGGGTCACTCTACCCGCTGGAAGTGTACGTCATCCCCAACCGGTGCGAAGTCCTCGAACGGGGCCTCTACCACTACCATCCTGGCCGGCACGACCTGAACCGGCTGGACGCTGCGCCGAACCACGTGGAAACGTTGCTGAAAGACGCCCAACGGGCGGCCGGTCTCGACGTCCTACCGCCGGTCCTCTTTTGCATCTCGGCCCGCTTCCGCCGCACGGCCTGGAAGTACGACTCCATCGCTTACGCGCTGATTCTGAAGGAAGCCGGCGCCCTGTTCCAGACGATGTGGCTCGTGGCCACCGCGATGAACCTCGCCCCGTGCGGCCTGGGCACAGGCAATTCGGACGTGTTCGCCCACGCCATCGGCAGCGAATATTACGACGAGACCTCCGTCGGTGAATTCGTGATCGGCGTGCGCACAATGCACTGATGTCTACCGCGTGGTAGGCTGGGCGGCCTACAGCATCCGCCCGGCCTGCCACGTGTGCCGCGGTAGTACACCAAGCTCATTGGTCTAGTACGCCTGCCCTGTTCGGCTGCGCTGCGAGTGTGGACGCGAATGGCGGTGGCGTCTCAGGCGCACGGTCTGAGGAAAGGGTACGTTTAGTCACAATCGCACCCGATGCCCCGAAGCCGGCCACCGAGAGCGCGGATGACGTTCTGCTGGAGATGCCCCATGTCTCCGTTTTCCTCATCGCCATCTGCGCTCTCGACGGCCCGAGCTTCCCAACCGCGCCTCTCATGCTTGACGTTCGTGTAGTGCTCGCCGATGACCATCCGATCATGCGCTCTGGTCTGCGCCAGATCCTCGCCTCTGCCGATGGCATCCAAGTCGTTGGTGCCGCCGGCACCGGAGACGACGCTCTCCGCCTAGTCCGTTCCACCCAGCCGGACGTGCTGGTGCTGGACATGGAAATGCCGGGACTAACCGGTATCGAAGTCACCAAAATCGTGGTCGCCGATCACCCTGACACCCGCATTCTCGCGCTGACTGCCCACGATAGCTCGCCGTATGTCGACGGTATGTTGCAACTCGGCGCATCCGGCTTCATCACCAAAGACAAGCCCCCTACCATGGTGGTCGAAGCCGTTCAAGCGGTCGCACGGGGCGAGGGCCGGTGGTTCGTCGCTCCTCCCGGCAAACGGGATGAGTTGCCCATTTCCGAGCGCGAAGCCTCCGTGCTTCGGCTCATGGCCGAGGGGCTGTCGAACGGTGAGATAGGCGACCAGTTGTTCATCTCGGAGCATACCGTGCGCAACCATATCACCAACGTGTACTCGAAAATCGGCGTCACTTCGTGGCGCAAGGCGGTGGCCTGGGCTTACAAGTCGGGCCTGGTCACGCAGGCCGCAGCCTGACACGCCAACCATTTTATCTCTCCACCCGAACTGTCACAACACACTCAGACAAGAAGACCATGAAACTACTTCTCTTGCTTCTCACAACGGGCCTGCTGGGCCTAGCCACAGTCCAAGCCCAGAACACGACGGACACCGTCACGCTGATTCTCGAGCTCGAAGGCGAAGGCTCAGCCAGCTACAACGACGCGACGATTTACGGCTACGCCGAGATCATTGTCCCGCGCTCAACGAACTTCGAACTCTTGGACCGAGGAGCACCCTACGCTGAGATCAAGACCTCCCCAGCGAAAGACACGTATACCGGCTCGTTCGCGGTCCAGCTGACACGCAAAGACGGAGATATCCGGACCCTGGAGGTCGAAAATGGCACGCTGATCGTCGCCAAAACGACGGAAGCAGCTGACGCCTACCGGCAATCTAGAGACTAGCGCCAAAGCTCTGGAGCCCCCGGTAGGGGGTCCGACCCCAAGCGGGGTCGGACCCCCTTTTTCATTTCGGCCCTTTTGAGAACGCACACACCCAGTCAGCGAACGACGGCACATCGGCGACCACGTGATCGGCCGCATCGCCGGCAGGATCGGACGCACCGGCTCCGGTCAGGACCTGCACTGTGGTGAACCCCAGCGCCTTCGCCGGCACGAGGTCCCGCCGGCGATCCCCCACAGCAAACGAGACCGCCGGGTCGATGCCATGCTCTGCCATCGCTTGCTCGAACAGAGCAGCTCCCGGCTTTCGGGACGGATGCGCCTGGCTGTAGGCCGGCACCGTGCCCTCCGGGTGGTACGGGCTGAAATAGACGGCATCGATGGAAGCGCCAACCCGAGCCAAGTCGGCCAACATGTGCGCGTGAAGCGCCTCGACGTCCGCCTCGGAATAGTACCCACGTGCCACCCCCGACTGATTCGTGATCACGACGATCCGAAAGCCGGCTGCGCAAAGCCGCGCCAACGCTTCAGGCACGCCGGCAATCCACTCAAACCGCTCCACCGTCCCGACATAACCGTGGTCGACGTTCAAGGTACCGTCACGGTCGAAGATAATAACAGGAGGCATGGTGGTTGGGTGGTTGGGTGGTTGGGTGGTTGGGTGGTTGGGTGGTTGAAGATGCTTGCTACACCTGCCACCATGCAATATCTGCCACACTCTTGTGGCTAGGTGGCAGGTGTGGCAATGTGGCATAGCAACCCAGACCACCCGCAGCGAGCCACGCGAGCGTCCCACCCAACCACCAAACCAGCCCACCCGCAGCGAGCTACGCGAGCGTCCCACCCAACCACCAAACCAGATAGCCGCTTTGCACTAGTGGAAGGGTCGCTAGGGGTCATGGGCGCGCCGGCGTGATGCGGTAGGTTCTTATCGCAGCCCGCTTCGGGGTTGCATGACCAGTTTACCTCGCGATCCATGAGTGTCCACATTGCCTCTAACGGCCACGCCAAACCTGCTTCTGCTGCCGACGTTCTGCTCGGCCGGCCGGCGCACACGCCTACTCCCGTCTCGCCACCGCCCGCGCCTCCAAACAGCGCGCCGCCGCCGCAGATGGACGAGCAGGTAACCCCACCCAAACGGCGCAAGCTGTGGATTGCGTTTGCGCCGCTCGCGGTGGCGGCTCTCGGATGGCTCATCTGGGCCGGCATGCCCGATGGGGCATCGGCCCGCATCGACCGCGCCGATCTCGCCATCGCAGCGGTTGAGCAAACCGTGTTTCAGGAATACGTCGCCACGACGGCTCAGGCGGTGCCAGCTCGCACGGTCTACCTCGACGCTGTCTCTGGAGGCCGCGTCGAAGAGGTCTACGTCCGCGAAGGCACCCGCGTCGAGGCCGGCGATCCGATCCTCAAGCTCTCGAACGATGATGTCCAGCTCCGGCTTCTCAGCGCCGAGGCGCAGCGCGTCGAGCAGATCAACCGCCTTCAAGACACGCGTTTCCGGCTCGACCAGAACGCGCTCAACCTGAGGCAGCAGCTCGCTGAGATGGACTACCAAATCACGCGGCTCGGGCGGGAGCGCACGCGGTTGAAGGCCTTGCTCGACAAGCGCCTCGCGCCGGCCAAGGAGTTCGAGGCGGTAGACGATGAGTACCAATACTTCCTCTCGCGCCGGGACCTTACCCTGAGCGCGTTCCAGCAGGATTCGCTGCGCACAGCTGGTCAGATCCGAAGCATGCA
>JBCDHV010000284.1:0-5622 GCA_038749615.1 Bacteroidota bacterium | reverse complement strand
CGGCCACTTTCGGCGCGTCGGGGTACGTGGCGTTCTGGTTGAGATGAACGGTTCCGCTCGCGTGGTGCTGCGCCGAACCGACGGCCGGCGCAAGGCCGAGCACGAGGGCAATGAGGAGAAGGCGTGGTGAGATCATCAGAGGGCTGGGATGGCGTCAGCGGTTTGTTCGAGCCGTTCGATGGCGGGGCGCATCGAGTCCTTCTCGAACCGCGCCTTGGGAAGGATGACGGACAGCGCGGCGATCATGAGGTTGTTCGCGTCCCGAATAGGCACAGCGATACTGGACAGCCCGAGTTCAAATTCTTCGTCTTCGACCGCGTACCCGTTGATCTTGACCGTGTCGAGCTCGGTTTCGAGTCGGTCGATTTCGGTGACCGTGTAGGGCGTGAACGGCGCGAAGGGCGGCGTCAGTTGCCGGCGCAAGGCCGTCGAGGCGAGCAGCACTTTTCCAGCAGCCGTCGCGTGGAGCGGCAAGCGCTCGCCTCGCGGCATGGTGACACGGAGCAACTGCTGGCTCGGGATCTGCTGCACGATCACGAGCGATTCGGCTTCCACCGCGCCCACAGCCACCGTCTCGTTCAAGTCGCGGCCCAACTGGCTCAGCGGCTCGCGCACGTGATGCTCGAAGCGGGGCGGCAAGAACGAAGCCAGCGCGCTGCGGCGTTGGGCTTCGGCCCGGATGTAGCCCAGTGCGTTCCGGAGATGCTCGACCATCGCCTGTTCTGCCGCCTGTGGATCGCGCCGTTTCAAGGCATCAAGAATCCTCAAGTGCTCCGGCAACGTGGCCTTGGGCGAGCGCAGAAACCCCTGTGCCAGCGCGATGCTCAGCGTTTGGTACGTGTGGAGCAAGCGGTCGATGGACGGGTCGCCGATGGAGCGGGCGATGTAGCGGTGGAATTCGATATCAGCCTCTCGGTACTCAGACGCGTCGTTCGGCGTCGCCCGTTCCGAAGCGCCGGTGATCAAGGTTCGGAGATACGCGATGTGTGCCGGCCGGAGCCGTTCGGCGGCCATCCGGCAAGCGAGACCTTCTAGGACCGCACGGATCTCCCAGATGCTCGTCAGTTCGCTCGGCGTGAACGTGCGGACGTAGGCCACGCCGCGGGCGGAGAGGTCCAGGAATTGCTCCTTGGCCAGTTCAGCGATGGCCTTGCGGAGCGGCGTCCGGCTCACGCCAAGCTCCTCGGCGAGAGCCTCTTGCACGATCTGCTGCCCAGGCTGCAGCCGGCCATCCACGATCATCGCTCGGATGTCGTTGTAGACGCGCTGTTCGAGGGAAAGCGATTCGGCCATCGGGGTGGGCAGGTGGGTGGGTGGGCAGGTGGTAGGGCTACTTTACGGTCACAAGCGGTTGGGTCACCGACGTGGTTTCTCCGTGAGCGCTGATGAGGTACCAGCCGGCCGGCAGTGCGGACAGATCCAGCCCGAGTCTGTGCGAAGGACCACCGGCCATCAGACCGTCATGGAGGGTCTGGACGGTCCGGCCAAGGACGTCAACGACGCGGATCGAGACGTGTTGGGTCTGTTCGAGACTCAGCGTGAACTCGGCCTGCCCCACCGAGGGGTTTGGGTACGGCGCGCCGAGGACGAACGAGTGAGCCGGCACCTCGCGTTCCGTGGCGACGCGCGTTCGCTCGCTGAACCGCATGGACCCGAAGGCACTGGCGTTGCGGCGGGCGCTCGTCGTGGCGTGCCAGCCGATCTGGGCGTCGAGATCATCGCCGTCGTCATCGCTGACTTGGACCTCGACGCCCAGCAAGGCTTCGTCCGGCAACGGGCCACCGAGGTTCGCCCACGGGATCGTGGTTTCCAGCCGGTAGCCGTTGGCCGTCCGCACCAACGCGAACTCGACGTTCTCGAAGGCCTTTTGCGCGTCTTCCCGCACAATCGAATCGTCCCAGCGGAAGATGAAGTGGTAATCGCCGGCGTCGTAGGAGCCGCGGGTCTTCGTGTGGTCGAGATCGAGGAAGAGTTCGATGGCGTCGTCTTGGTCCCAGCGGAGGCGTGAGTTGTTGACGAGCGAATCGTCTACGACTTCGACCAACGCATGCAAGCCGGCATCCGTCCACCGGATCGCAAACTCCCCGCTCAGATCGTCCTCGCCCTCACGGGTCCCTTGGACGAGCCGCTTCAGCGAAAAGACCTGCTCGTCCCACGCCGGCTCGCGCTCCCCATCGATCAGCGGGGCCACATCGAAGCGCAGCACAGCCTCGTCTGGCGGAAGGACCGTGACGGTTGTGCTGGCCGTGACGCCGGTGGCGATAGACTCGGCCGTCAGGGTTGCCGTCCCGAGCGCGAGGGGCATAACCTCGCCCGTCGTGGCATTGACCTGGATGATCTCCGGGTTGTCGGTCGACCAAAACAGGCGGGTCGTGGTGGCTGCCGCCGGGTCGAAAATTGGACTCGGCTGTGCCGTCTGGTTCAGCTTGGCGTCCAGCGCGGGGATGGTGAGCGCCTGCAACCGCACTTCGGCTTGTGGGGCTACGAATGGCGTCAGCATCTTGATGTACTGCGCGCTGTAGTAGATGGCGTTCTCCGAAAGGACCCAAATCTGGTTGCCACTGCTGGACTCGACGAACGTCTTCTGCAGCGGCTGCGACTCCACGCGGTAGCCGTTGATACGGTGCTCGCCGGTGTACTGATGGTTGGGCCCGCCCGGAAGGAAGCCAGGTACGGGGCCGGCCGCCGACGTGAGGGCGTTTTGCCACTGGGTGCCCGGCTGAAACCAGCGGTGGTAGAACTCATTGACGCTCCGCTCTGCGCCGTGATCGTACATGTTGCTGAGGTACGTCATCCCGAACGGGTTTACCCCGTGGATGTAGTGCGCCACACCAAGCGCTCGCTCGCGGTACTGCGCCTCGTTGCCGGCTGCCTCGCCGTAGAGGACGACGTCCATGTTGATGCTGCCCAGCGCCGACCGGATGGAGTTGCTTCCCCAGGTGTAGACCGGCAAAAACGCCCGGTATAGATCGTCCGCCTCCCGCCGGCGCGTCACGTCGGAGTTGTCGCGCATGCGTCTGAACCGGCTGAGGATCTGCGAAACGATCGCCGGGTCGGCGTTCGGGAGCTTTGTGTAGGCGAGGAGCGCGTCGCCCTGATACGTGAAGTACAGCCCCCAGCGGTCGGTTTGCCAGGGGCGCGTGCGGGCGTACATGCGCTTGACGGCATCGTGGTAGGCTTCGTTGCCGGTGGCAGCGAGGAGGTAAATCGACGCGACGACCTCCATCTGGTCTTGATGGCCGTAATCGCGGTCGGCATCGCCGGCTTTGATGACTTGCGGATCGCACGAATCGCTGCGGGGGTTGGCGCGGTACCACGCCATGGCGCGTTCGGCCCGGCTCAGCAGATCTTCGGCATAGCCGGCCCACTCCGGAAAGCGTGCGTAGATCGGGGCGGCCTGGGCGAACATGATCGCGCCGGCCAAGGCAGACGACGAGCACTTCTTCTCGTAATAGCGCGGCCGTGGGTCGCTGCTGGGCGGCGAGACCTCGCCGTGATCGACGTTGCCCATCTTGATGAAGAGCCCCCCATCGTCGTCTTGCATCCGCATGACCCAATCGAGCTCCCATTTCACCTCGTCGAGCAGATCCGGCAGGCCGTTTCTCGATTCCGGGATGTTGAGCGTGAAGCCGTCCCACAGTTCAGGCGAGCGGAGGTATGCCGACAGCAGGCTATTGACCGCCGGCTGTGCAAACGTCACGTACTTGTTGAAATCGCCGGCATCGAACCATCCGCCATGCAGGTCGCGCGCGGTGGCGGCATTGTCCCGGTCGTTTACGGCCCGAGCGAAACGATCTTGCTCGGGTCCTTCGAACGCGGCCGGATCGGCCCAGCGTGGGTCAGCGAACGGAGGCTCTTTGGCAAAGTTGACACGCTGATAGAAGAACGAACGCACCGCGGCTCGAAGCGCTTCAGCGTAGACGCGGTCATCCACCTCAAAACGGCCTGTACCGACATCGTTTTCGACATCGTACAGGTAGTAGCTCCCCGGTTCGCGCACGTTCGAAAAATCGAACCACCACCCGCGGTCGCCACTGTCGGATTGCCGCCGGCCTTGATACCACGGGACCGGTGCCCCCTCAAAAACGACCTCGTCCGTTCCCCACCGCCGAACTTGGTATGCGGCTCCAGGAACGAAGGAATCCGCCTCGTTAAACCCTTGAATGGGATCGACTAAGACCGCCACCTTTTCCGCGTCCGGTAGATACCCGAACTGGTCGATCATCATGTACGGCGCACGCTCCGGCTGCGCGTGCACAGGAGCGACGAGCAGGACGACGGCACCCGCCCAACCGAGAACGAGAGATACGAGACGAGGGGTCGATTTCATCGGAGAAGACGCAGGAAAATCACGGGCCGAGGCAAGAATTTCGGCGGCTAGTTGCACTGCTATTTACGCACTGTATACATTGTACACAAACCAAATAGACTCCAACTCCGCCCTATGTCCCTGCTCAGACCCTTCGCCCATTTGTTGACGTTGTTCATCGTGTTGAACCTCGGACTCGGAGACGTGCACGCACAGACCTGCGCGGCCGAGATGGTGGTGATCGAAGCCGAAACGGCCGACCTGGATGGCGCGTGGGCCATCCAACAAGACGTAGCCGGCTTTACGGGATCAGGCTATGTGGTGGCCAGCGACGTCGAGGGTACCCTCTCCTACCCCATCGAACAGCTCTGCCCGGGCCGTTACCACGTCCTCATGCGCACCGCCGCGCCTCACCCGACGGAGCACAACGACAGCTGGATCAAGCTCACCGATGCTTCGGGCGCGTCGCCGGCTGCCTTTGCCGACGATGGGCCGGCGTGTAGTCAGTTCGAAGATGCCTGGTACAAGATGTTCTCGAACGAGAGCAACGACCGCTGGACGTGGAACAACAAGAACTGCGACTACACGGAAAAACGCCTCTACTACGAAGTCACGACCGCCGGCCCGCATGTCCTCGAACTCCGCGCCCGCTCGACGTTGCATAAAGTCGACCGGATCGTGCTAGAGCCCGTGTCCGGCAACCGTTCCGATGCGCAGACCCTCGACGAAGTGCCGGGAGAACGACAGCCGGCCATGATTTCGGGCGAATTGAAAACCTGGCACCGCATCACGCTGGATTTCGAGGGCCCAGACACCTCAGAGCAGGCCGAGCCGAATCCGTTTTCGGACCACCGGCTGACGGTCACGTTCACGCAAAACGGCCGGCGCTACGTTGTGCCAGGCTTCTTCGCCGGCGACGGCCAAACGGCCGAGTCTTCCGCGGATGCCGGCTCGACGTGGCGCGTGCATTTCGCACCGGATGCACCGGGCACCTGGCACTACAGCACGTCCTTCCGAACCGGCCCCGACGTGGCGCTCTCGCTCGATCCCTTCGCCGGCTCGCCTTCGCATTTCGATGGCCAACGTGGAACGTTCACGGTGAACCCCACCGACAAAACCGGCACAGACTTTCGCGCCAAGGGCCGGCTCGTGTACACGCGCGAGCGCTACCTCCGCCATGCCGGCACGCGCGAGCCGTTCATCAAGGGCGGTGCCGGCAGTCCCGAAAACCTGCTCGCTTATGCCGATTTCGATGGCACGATGGACAATGGCGGCCCCGACGCCTTACCGGGCGACGGACTGCACAGCTACGG
>JBCDHV010000283.1:0-5633 GCA_038749615.1 Bacteroidota bacterium | reverse complement strand
GCTCGACGCCCGCGAGATCGAGATCAACAAACGGATGGCCGAGCTCGAAGAAGAAGGCCGCAACCTCCCGAAGTGGGCCGAGAGCGCCCGCAACTTCGAATGGGGTGCCGACTTCGGCGGCAGCGACGAAACGATCCTCACGTGGCACTACGACCGCCCGATCATCGTGCACCGCTTCCCGGCCGTGATCAAGGCGTTCTACATGAAGCGCGACCCCGAGGACGACCGCCTCGCGCTCGGCATGGACGTGCTGGCTCCTGAAGGCTACGGCGAGATCGTCGGCGGCGGCGAACGCGCCACGGACCTCGCCTTCCTAGAAGAACAGGTAGCCGCACACGGGCTTCCGATGGAGGCGTTCGACTGGTACTTCGATCTCCGCCGCTACGGCTCTGTGCCGCACAGTGGATTTGGCCTGGGTCTCGAACGCACCGTCACATGGATCTGCGGCCTGGATCACCTCCGCGAAGCCATCCCCTTCCCCCGCACGATGGGCCGGCTCAAGCCTTGATGGTTGGATGGTCAGTAGGACGCTCACTGCGTTCGCTGTGGCTGGGGGGGTTTGGCTGTGTGGGACGCCAACCCTGCAACACGTGCCCCATTCCCACCTGAGCCAAGCGAATCTCCCCCACCCACCTGCAGCGAGCCCCACGAGCGTACCACCAACCGTCAACCCGAATGACCCCCGCCCTGTTTGCGCTTCTGATCGTCGTGGCCCGTGTGGGTGACGTGAGTCTTGGGACGATCCGGACGCTCATGTTGATGCGGGGGCTGCGCGCGCCGGCAGCGGTGATCGGTTTTTTCGAATCGCTGATCTGGGTGCTGGCCGTCAGCGGCGTTGTGCGCAATCTGGACGAGCCGCTTTACGTCGTCGCCTTTGCGGCCGGCTTTGCGCTAGGCAACTTCGTCGGGATCACGCTGGAGCGGCGGATTGCGCTGGGCCGGCAGATGCTGCGGATCTTCACGCGCGAGGCGGACGCAGTGGTCACGGCCCTGCGCGCCGAAGGGTTCGGCGTCACAAAGCTGGCCGGCGAAGGCCTCGAAGGCCCTGTCGATCTGCTGCTCATTCAACTTCCCCGCCGACGCTCGAAAAAAGCGACGGATATCGCACGCACCGTCGACCCCGAGTGCTACTACGTCGTCGACGAGGTCACCGCTGTTTCTCCAAGCGCCCTGGCCGGCAAAGAGCGAGGCTGGCGCGGGATCTTGAAACGGAAATGAGGGCAAGCGGCATCACCCTGGACGGTCTGGCGCCCAAGTCCCATTTTGGTGGCTCTCCCTCCTTCTAGATTCCGACTCCGATGCTTCGACTTGCTCTCCTCTTCCTGCTCATTGGTTCTGCGTTTGGCCAAACGGCTGAGCACATCACCCCTGCTCCACAGGCCGCAATAGCGGAAGCCTGGCAATTCTCGCCAGCCGTACGCGTCGGTAACATGGTGTGGGTGTCCGGGCAAGTCGGCATGGGAGCCAATGGCATGGGAGCAGACGCAGCGGCCCAATCCGTCCTGGCGCTCGACAATCTGGCCTACGTGCTCTCGGAAGCTGGAGCGTCTCTGTCGGATGTCGTCGAGTTGACCAGTTACCATGTGGGCTCTGAGTCTCTGGACGCGTTTCGGGCGGCCAAGGCAGCAGTCTTCACGGCCGCCTACCCGGCCTGGACCGCGGTAGAAGTGAGCGGACTCGCTGCTCTGGGTCTCGTCGTTGAGGTTAAGGCCGTAGCGGTAATCGGAAGTGCTGGGGAGTAGCAGGGAGCCAGCGCATCGGGTTGAGTGCATCATCTCGGGAGGGCAGACCGGTGCCGACCGGGCGGCGCTCGATGCAGCGCTATCGCTGGGCCTGGAGGTTGCAGGCTGGGTGCCGGCCGGCCGCTGGGCTGAGGATGGGCCGATTCCCATGCGGTATCCGAGTCTCTACGAAACTGTCTCCGCCGACCCCGCTGAGCGCACTCGCCTGAATGTACGCGACTCAGACGCTACGCTTATTTGCTCACACGGCGCGCTGGTGGGCGGGTCGCTGCTGACGCTGAAGTACGCCTGTACCCTGAGCCGGCCCGTCCTCCACCTCGATTTCAGCCAGCTTTCCAAGGCTGAAGCCGTCCAGCAAGGCCGGGCCTGGCTACACAACGTGCAACCAAAACGCCTCAACGTCGCCGGCCCGAGAGCTAGCGAAGCCCCCCGCATCTACGACGCAGTCTTCGGTCTTCTTTCGAGGCTTCTGGTCAGCGATGCGGCTTGAACACAGGCGCAGGCCAGAACCTCGTCATATCCAGACGACGCCTTCTTTGGCATCGCCCACCGGCGTAGCCTCCCCGGCTTGGTGACGCCACCCGATCCACCACGCGACGACCGCATCAACGGCGTGCCACGATGCGGGCGGGGTAGCCAAGGGATGGGGTAAATGCTTCGTGAGGGCAGCTGTGAAAGGCTCCAGATCAGAGCGGTAGCCGGCGTCTGGAAACTGGAGCCGCGCCGTGTGGGCCGGATACACCTCGATGACCTCGTGCCCAGCCTCACGCAGCGTAGCAGCGAGGCTCATCGCGCGGGCCGTCAACCCCCCGAGAAACATCGGCGACATTCCGCCTAGCGCCCGATCAGCCTTGCGGTAGTGGTAGTCGGTACCGGCTCCTCGGTAGACACCCGGGAGAGAAAGCGGCGCGTCCAGATAGACCACCGCCGGCCCTCGCGCCTCGACAACCTCCCGCACGAAGCGGTCCGCATCCTTTCCCTTGACCGACTGCTCGACGTGCAGAAGGCCAGCCTCGACGTACGCAATCGCCGTCGTGCCGGCCTTCTTCGAGCCGTAGTCTATGCCGAGCGTGCTGCGCACAGGTGTTTAGTGTTTGGTATTCCGTGTTTAGATCTCAAGGTGCCGTGGCTGCATTGCGCGTCTGTTTCGCCTGTCTCGGAGACCGCAGGCTCCTCTCCTGGATCGTGCGGCCGTCGAAACACCAAACACTGAACACCAAATACTAAAACCTAATCCAACTCGGCGGCACTGCCGATCACGCGGTTGAGCAGGCCGTACTCGATGGCTTGCTCTGGGGTAAGCCAGAAGTTGCGTTCGCTGTCTTCGGCGATTTTTTCGACCGGCTGGCCGGTGGCATCGGCGAAAATCTGGTTCAAGCGCCCGCGCATTTTGACGATCTGCTCGGCCTCGATGGCAATGTCCGAGACTTGGCCGCGCGCACCGCCCATCGGCTGGTGCAACAGGAAACGCGTGTTCGGCAGGCAGTAGCGGTCTTCGAGCGGGGCCGCGACGTAAATCAGCGCGCCGGCACTCGCCACCCAGCCCGTCCCAACGATGCGGACGCGGGGCTTCACGAACTTGATCATGTCGTGAATCGTGTCGCCGGCTTCAACGTGACCGCCTTGCGAGTTGATGAAGAGCGTGATCGGCTCGTCGGATTCCTCGCTCATGGCGAGCAACTGCGTCGAGACACGGCCAGCGAGTTTCTGGTTGATTTCCCCGCTGATGATGACGTTGCGGGCCTTGAACAGCTTGTCGTTAACAGAATTATTGAGCGCTGTGGCGATGGTTTGCTCGGCGGTCTCCATTCGGTATCGTGCGATGGTGGTAAATCGAAACAGGATCTAGGGCCCGGTCTAACTCCCCGAACCGGATGGGGTTCTTTGCTCGCTGACGCTCGCGTGGCAGGTGAACAGGCTCACTGTCGTTCGCGTAGCGAGTGAACATTGTTCGCTTCGCTCACATGGAGGGTAGCAGGTGAATTTGGCCCGGGCTAGATCACCCCACTTGCCAGGCGAGCGAGGTGAGCCATGCTACCTGCTACTTGCTACGCGAACGGTAGTGAGCGAGTCTACTTCCCTCCAACCAGCAAGCCCACGCCCAAGTGCAGGGCGGTCCATTCGCCGGCGGTGTAGCCTCCTCGAATCGTGAGGGGGCGGACGTTGATCGCGAAGCCAACTTCGACGCGGCGTTGATCAAACCCTTCGGAGCGGAAGGTGATCTCGGTGGGCTCGATGTCTACGGGTAACTCGATGCCTTCCTCAAGGAAAACCGTCTGCGTGACGGCGTCCGTAGGATCGTAGACGTAGCGCCAATCGACCGTCGTGCGCTCCCATTGCAACGTTGCATAGAGCCGCCAGAACGCACCGGTTGCGCTTGCCGTCGCGCCGGCAGCCTCCATCTCGGCTTGCATCTCGAACAGGCCGTCGTTGTCCTCTGCATCGAGGCTCTGGACGGCTGCGTGTACCGATACATCAAACGGCAAAACCGGGAGGTACGGGCGCAGGTTCAGCCGCGCGCCGGCCCCTCGAAAGGACGCCCGGCCGTAGTCGCGCACGTCGAGTTCAGGCACAAACCGGAGGAGCACATCCAGGCCGAGAACGGTGCCGAATTCGACGTAGGGTACGCCGGCCAGTGCCAACTCTGTGTTGACGAGACCGGCGATACTCTCGTAGGCCAACGTCGTGTCGATGGCTACCGTGGCGTCGGGCTGGCCGTCTCGGTTGAGCGTAACCGTATCGTCGATGCGGATGCGGACGACGCCGGGGCCCCCCCCATAAGTCGTTGGAGCGTCTTGAACGACGAACACTGCCGGCACGGACGCATCGTAGCGCTCCCCTTCGAACTCGACTTCGAGCTGCAGGGTGTCCTGAAAGGCCGTGTTGAATTGGAGTTCGTCGAGCGGCAACAGCGTAGCATAGCCGAGAATGCCAGCGGTAAACCGCGGGGCAAAGAGCTTTCTGCCCGACGTCGATGGGTGGAAAAGCCCGCTGTTCAGGTTGTTGCCCAACGCGTTGACGAACGGCTGGACGTAGGGCCGCGCGTACGACTCTGCGACTTCTCCCAAATTGTTCTCTAGCGACTGCGCGTGCACAGAGGTAGTGCCGGCAAGCAGAGCCAGAACGAGACAAAGAGACCGGAAATGCATCGGGAAACGAGGCCGTGGGACGGAATGCGGGCAGTGGTACGGGCCAGCACGTACGTTGTTCAACGACGTACTATCGGAGGTTCAAGGCGACCTCTGTGCCAGCGATCAGCACCCGTGTTCATCAGGTCTTTCAGACTTAACCCCTGCGCCCATGCTCGTCCGTGCCCTTCTCGACTGCCCGCGCTTCACGGCCGGCGATGCCACCGAACTACGCGAACTCCTTCATCCAGACAAGGCTGATCTCGCACTTCGATACAGCCTCGCCCACGCTGTCGTCCCGGCTGGGAAACGCTCACTCCCACACGTCCTCGACTACTCAGAAGTGTACTACGTGCTCTCTGGAACGGCGCGGATGCACGTCGATGATGAGGTTCGAGCCATTGGCCCCGGCGATACGGTGTATATTCCGCCTCACGCCACGCAGTACGTAGAGAACACGGGCTCCACCGAATTCGCGTTCCTCTGCATCGTCGACCCCGCCTGGCAGCCAGATATCGAGCGGGTTGTCTGACGAGAGTGTGCTCTGACGCACTCGGTTTACCGCTTACTCATCTTACCCATTCATGCCGCTCGTTGCGCTCGAATCAACCGTTATCTCTCACGGGCTTCCGTACCCCGAGAACGTCGAGGCGGCCCTCCGCCTGGAAGAAGTGGTCCGTGAAGCCGGCGCGACGCCCAAGACCGTCGGCGTCATTGGCGGCCGGCTCATCGCTGGGCTCGATGAGGACCAAATCCGCCGGCT
>JBCDHV010000282.1:0-5650 GCA_038749615.1 Bacteroidota bacterium | reverse complement strand
GGAGCGCCAGCGCTTGCTTCCTATGCCGTACCCAGGAGCTGAGCAGGGATATCCAGAAGCAGCGTATCGGATTGCTGCGTGGCCCGAGCGGGTAGTCCGTCTCGACGCGGTTCTGGAGCAAGCCGGCCCCGATATCGATCCGCGGGTGAAGCCCTTCCTCCTGGCTACGGCCCGGCCTTCGGTAGGCTTTCGCAAAACGGACGGCGATCCCACTGAGAAGCTGGGGTGCACTCGATTCGGCGGGATGCCCGACTTGCCGTCTGATTGGACGTACCCGCGCCTTCCATCGGCGGAGGATGGCCAGGAGGGGTCGGTCTACGAGTTCATCGCGCAGGTGGATTGTCAGGCGTTGGCCGATCTGCAGGCCTATCTGCCTCGGACGGGGATGCTCTACGTCTTTCTCTCGACGATGCATGATCTGTACGGCCATGACGCAGCGTACGCGCCTCTGATCGTGCTGTACTACGACGGCCCGCGGGACGCGCTGCGACCGGGCTCGCGGTTTTCCTTCACGGCGGACGACTACTACGAAATGGTGGACTCGGCGTATGCCCCGATGGCCGTCGATGCTGTTGCGGCGGTCAGTCTGCCGCCGTCGTATCCGCTTCGGTCGAACACCTACCATTTTCGGGAAGCGCTACCCACTGCCGGCGATGACGTGAATGCGTTTGTCGATGCGTACCAGGGCATCGATGAAGGCGTCGATGAACACGCCGACGAGCAGGCGTTTGACCATGAACTGGGCGGCTACGGGTTCAGCCAGCACGAGCTTCCTGAGACGGAGGTTGCGCTGGCCGCTGGGGGAGATCCGGAAGACTGGTTTACGCTGCTCACCGTGAAGAGCCGAGGCGGCATGCAGTGGGGAGACGCCGGCGATCTCTACGTGATGATTCACAAGGCCGATTTGGCCCGGGCCGACTTTTCACGCGTCAAGGCGGCGATGTACAGCAGTTAGGGCGGGGCCTCGCGAGATCTAGGCTACTTGATCTTTTCATGTGTCAGGAGCGAACCGGCGTGCTCTGAACGTTCTCTCCGTCGTCCCAGAAACGAACCGAACGTTGGCTGCCATGCCCCTATCTACTCACGTCCCGTTCCGCCGGCTATGGCCAACCTTGGCCCTGGTCGCGTTCACGTGTGCGCTCCTCGCTGCGCGTATCTACACCTCCGGATCGCTTCAGTTTGCCTTCCTGGTTCCTAATCTCGCGCTGGCTCTCGTCCCGCTTGCCGTCACCTCTGGGCTCGCTGCCTCTGAGCGTCTTCGAGGATCCATGCCGGCTTCGCTCCTCGCGGCCGGTGTGTGGCTGCTGTTTCTGCCCAATGCCCCGTATCTCCTCACGGACCTGATCCACCTGCGCCTCCGGCCAGACGCCCCGTTCTGGTTCGATCTCGTGCTCTTGCTCTCCGGGGCCGGCGCGGGGTTGGCGGCGGGATATCGGTCGTTGCTCGACATGGAGGAGCTGGTCGCAGATCGGTTTGGAGAACGCGCCGGGCGCGGAGCCGCCATCGGGGCGTTGTTTCTGAGCGCGTTTGGGATTTACCTGGGGCGCTTTCTCCGGCTCAACAGCTGGGAAGCGGTCACTGCGCCGGCTCTTGTGTTCGGTGAAGTATTCGCTCCCGTGCGCGATCCCCTTGGCCATCTCATGGCGTGGCAGTTCACCCTGGTTTTTGGGCTCCTGCTGACGCTGGGTTACCTGACGATCCGAGCAAGCCGGCGATAGGTGTCAGCCGCCGGCCTGATGGTGTGAGTCGCCTTCTGTTCGGTTTATCTGGAGCCTACGTTGAGGATGTCATTTGCCTTTCCATTCGTCACCTCCGCTTGGCATGCTCCTTCATCGTTTGACGCGGATGCTCTTTCTGATCTGTGCCGGCTTTGCAGGAGTGTTGGGGCAACCAGGTCAAGCCAGAGCTCAATCGACCGATACCCCTCAGCCGGACAGTCCAGCCGACGTGCGCGAACTCGACCGGGATGGCGTCTTCGAACCGGGCACGATTTCGAAGGCCGGCCGCTACGAATTTTGTGCAGCGCTCTCGGAAGATGGCCGCGAGTTCTTCGTGAGCATACAGCACGATGGGTATGTCGAGATTCTGACGAGTCGGCATGAGGACGGCGCATGGACAGATCCGGTGCACGTGATTGGCACGCCCGATTTTTCCGCCCAGGACCCCATGCTGTCGCTCGACGGCCGGCGGTTGTACTTCATCTCCAAGCCGGAGGGGCATGGGGATATCTGGTTCATCGAGCGAGAAGAAGAGGGCTGGAGCGCTCCGGTCCGGCTGCCGGCACCCATCAATACCGAGCACAACGAATACTACATCTCCTTTGCCGAGACCGGCGAACTGGCGTTCGCGTCCGACCGGGCCGCTGAGCAGCTGGGCGACTATGACGTGTATCTGACCACGGCGGCTGGCAACACGTTTACGGAGCCCGTACCGCTGCCCAGGCCGGTCAACACGAGGCTGTACGAGGCCGATCCCTTCCTTTCACCGGACGGGACGTATCTCCTGTTCGCGTCCAACCGGCGCGGAGGCCCCGAAGGCAGCCTCGGGCTGCGTGACCTCTACGTCAGCTTTCGCGATGGGGAGGGGCAATGGACAGAGCCCAAAAACCTCGGCCCAGAGGTGAATTCGGCTGGCCTCGAACTGTGTCCGTACGCAAACGTCACGCTGGGCCGGCTCTTCTACACGAGCAGGAAGAACATCCACTCGGTAGACCTAGACCTGGTCACGAAGCACCGCCCGCGCTGAGCTAGCCTCGCCAAGGCGAGCGCAGCTCGTGGATTCGGCTTTATGTGGAGGTGAGCCGGCAGTACCTTGTGGGACTCCCTGTATGCCGTGCCGGCCGGTGACGGGCTTGTCTACTCAGCGAACGTGTCCTCCCGGCCTGGCTCACCACTACGCTCCTTCCCCCGATGCCGGCTCGTTTTCGTGTTTGCGCGCATGTCGTCCGCCTATGTGCTGTCCTCCTGCTCCTCATGCCGGCTGTTCAGGCGCAGGACACCGGGTTCTTCAGAACCGATGGGCCAGAGATCGTCGGGCCGGACGGGACGCCGGTGGTGCTGCGGGGTATCGGGCTTGGGGGATGGCTCATGCCGGAGGGATACATGCTGCACATCGCGGCCCCCGATGGAGGGTCGCCGCGTACGATCCGAGCGCAGATCGAGGACTTGATCGGAGAGGCGGATACCGACCGGTTCTTCGAGATCTACCGGGCGAATTACGTCAACGAGAAGGACATCGCAGCGATAGCCGAATGGGGCTTCGACCACATCCGGCTCCCGTTTCACTACCGGCTGTTCTTCGACCCCGAGACCGAGACGTTCGACGAAGACGGCTTCGCGTTGCTCGATACGTTCCTGGAATGGTGCCGGCTTCATGAACTGTATGTCATCCTCGATATGCATGCCGCGCCGGGAGCGCAAAGCGAGCACAACATCGCCGACAGCGATGGTGTGGCGCGGCTCTGGACGGAGCCGGTGCCGTACCAAGACCAGACGGTCGCCATCTGGGCTGAAATCGCGCGGCGCTACGCCGGCGAACCGCTCATCATCGGGTACGATCTGATCAACGAGCCGGTCACGCCGGAGGGCATCACCGGCTTCGACCTGCGGGCACTGTACGAACGGATCACGGAGGCTGTGCGCGCCGTCGATACCAACCACATTCTGTTCATCGAGGGGAATTATTTCGCGACGCATTTCCCAGAGCTCATTCCGCCATTCGATGACAACATGGTCTACGCCTTCCACAAGTACTGGAACGGTCCCACGCTCGATTCCATCCAGTACTTGCTAGACATTCGCGCGCAGACCAACGTGCCGTTATGGCTAGGCGAGTCGGGCGAGAACTCGAATCCGTGGTTTCACGCGGTCGCCCAGTTGATAGAGACGCACCGCATTGGGTGGAACTGGTGGACGCATAAGAAAATCGAGACCGTCACCAGTCCGCTATCCGCTCCGTTCGCGCCGGGATACGAGGCCGTCCTGAACTACTGGCGAGGCTCCGGCTCACGACCGTCTGCCCGCGCGGCACGGACCGCGTTGTTCGCGATGGCGGAAGGTCTCGCCATCGAAGACGCGGAACTGCGCCCAGGGGTGCTGGCCTCGCTGTTCGACCCTGATTTCGCCTCTTCGCGGACGCCGTTCAAAGAGCACGTCCTCCCCGGCGATGTCTACGCGGTCGATTACGATCTCGGCAACGAGGGCACGACGTACGGCGACACCGATGTCATGGCGACTACCGGCACGCCCGGAGGCGGCAACAACGGCCACAGCTACCGCAACGATGGCGTCGACATCGAGCCCTCCACTGATCCCGAGGGCTTTGCCTACAACGTCGGGTGGACGGAGGCGCTGGAATGGCTCTCGTACACCGTCAACGTCGAAACCGCCGGCCGGTACGATGTCGAACTCCGCGTGGCCAGTGCAGTCGGCGGTGGGCAGTTTTCGCTGTGGCTCGGGGAGACGCAACTGGGCGGCGACCTCCGCGTCGCGAACACGGGAGGATGGCAGAACTGGACCTCGGTTTGGCTGCGTGACGTGGCGCTGCCGGCTGGTGAGCACGTGCTCAAGCTGTCGGTCCGCCGCGGTGGCTTCAACGTCAACCGGATGCGGTTCACGCTCGTGACGGCTACAAACCGACGGCTTGCTCCCGTACCGAACCAGAGCCGACTGCTCGGTCTCTATCCCAATCCAGCCGCCGATGTCATTCGGGTGGCCTTCCGCGTCGATACCCCTGCCCAGGCCGGAGTCGAGGTATTCGATACCCTCGGGCGCAGCGTGATGAGGCAGCCGGCGCAGACGGTTGGAGCAGGCGAGCACGTCGTGCCGCTTCGGCTGGGCGTGCCGGCGGGCGTCTACGTGCTCCGGTTGACGTTGAAGGACGGCGAGAACGCCGCAGGGGGGCGCGTCTTCACGGAGTCGGTGGTCATCACGAGGTAGCCATGGATCATGCGTTGGCCGGCCGCTCATCCGTGTTTGTTTACGTGCGGATGCGCTAGATTCAACTCATGGCAGACTCAACGCACTCGTCCGATCACCCACGCGCCGATCGCCTCGGCGGGGGCCGCCGCTGGTACCAGAATGCTGAGATGGTCGTCGCGCTGTCGGCGCTGGTACTCAGCTTGTGTGGGATTTCCGTGGCAATCTACGAGGCTTCGCTCATTCGGCAAGCGCAACGGGCCTCCGTGTGGCCGAACATTGAGGTGGGCGCGTCGCTCCGGTCCGAGAGTGTCTCCCTGTGGGTGAACAATTCCGGGGTGGGGCCAGCCCGGATTCAATCGGCGGCGTTGATGTACGAAGGCGAAACCCTCCGGAACTGGGAGGACTTGATACGAACGCTCGGCCTACCGGCACTCGGGGAGGGAATGGGGCAGTCGTTCTACCAATCGATGATCAGTGGCCGGGTGCTGCCACCGGGAGATCCTGAGACGATTTTCTCTATCGATGGTAGCCAAACTCCCGAGTTGGCCCAGACGATGAACCAGCTTCGCGAGGCGGTCCTGGACGGAAGGGCAGACGTGCAGGTTTGCTATTGCTCGGTGTACGAGGAGTGCTGGGTGTCCTCATTGAGCAAGCTAGTGAGCCGGACGACCGGTGAGTCTATCGTCAATCCGGTTGAGCCCGTCGAGCGCTGCTCGCCTGAGGATGGAAGT
>JBCDHV010000281.1:0-5666 GCA_038749615.1 Bacteroidota bacterium | reverse complement strand
CACGACTCCGTCGACCAGCGGTTGCTCCGGCCCGACGATCGTCAAGTCGATGTCGTGTTCGCCGGCAAACGCGAGCAACCCGTCAATGTCCGTGACCGCCAGATCGACGTTCGTGCCGAGCGTGGACGTGCCGGCGTTACCAGGAGCGATGAAAAGCGAGGGCCGGTGCCGGCTTTGCGCAAGCGCCCAGGCGATGGCATGCTCGCGCCCTCCTGAGCCCAGGACTAGAATGTTCATCCGTTGTCAGCGTGGTGGGTTGGACGGTGCGGATGAATATAGGGCGGGGATGAAGGATGAAGGGTGAAGGTCGGGTTTGGGGGAAGGGGGAAGGGAGCAGGGGGAAGGGTGAAGGGGCTGGTCTAGGGGGCGGAGGGTTGGGAGAAGGGGCTGGTCTAGGGGGTGGAGGGTTGGGGTGTGGTGGAGATGGAAGGGTCTGTTGGGATGGTGGAGTTTGGGGAAAGGGTGGAGTCTGGGAGAGTAGTGGAGTGAGCGGCAGGTTTGGTGGGGATGACTTCTAGGCCCGGCTCGCCGAAGGTGCGGGTGGGGTTCAGGTGGCCGGCGGTGTGGAGCGCTTGGTAGTAGTCGCCGGCAACGAGCAGGGCGTTGTGGCCGCCTTGGCCCCACCAGTTCGAGCGAAACCGGAGGCGCTGGTCGTTGAACCCGAGCCAGACGCCAGTGACCAGATCCGGATGCATTAGCATGAACCACCCGTCGGCGTTGTTCTGCGTCGTGCCCGTCTTGCCGGCGAGGTCGAAGCGGTCCAGTCCGAACTGCCATTTCACCCGCCGGCCGGTGCCGTCATCGATGACGCCGCGCAGCATGTCGACGAGGATGCTGGACGTGCGGTGGCTGAGCGCGCGTTCTGGATCTGAGCCGAAAGTCTCGAGCACCCGGCCCGTTCGATCCGTGATCTTGGTCACGAACACCGGCTCCCGATGCACGCCTTGGGCAGCGATTGAGGTGTAGGCGTTCGTGAGTTCGAGCAGCGTGACTTCGCTCGTCCCCAGGCCGATGCTCAACACCGGCCGCAGCGGACTCTCGACGCCGAGCCGGCGCGCATACCGGGCAATCTGCGACGGCCCAACGCGCTGCACGACTTGCGCCGTCACGGTGTTCTTCGACTGAGCCAGAGCCGTCCGGAGCGAGACCAGTTCGTCTGAGCTGATGCCTGTGCTGTTCGTCGGCACCCAGTGATCTTCCCGGCCGGCCGTGTACGTCTGGACACTATCGCGCAGCACGTCATACGACGAATAGCCGGCATCGATGGCCGCAGCGTAGGCAAACGGCTTGAACGTCGAGCCCGGTTGCCGGCGGGCCAGCGCGACCTTGTCGTATCGGTCGGAGTCGAAGTCGCGCCCGCCGACCCACGCCTTGATGTGGCCCGTCCGTGGATCGATGGAAACGAGTCCGGCCTGGAGCGTGCCGAGCGTCTCGCACAGGGCATCGATGAACGAAGGCGTTTCAAGAAGTCGGTTTATCGCGGCCTCCGCACCTTCACCCTGGACGAGGGCTTCTCGGTACGCATCGGCGCGGCGAATGTGATCGGCGAGCACGTCTGGATGTTGCTTCCAGAAGTAGGCGAGCCGGCGGCCGTTTGTCGGCCGGCGCAGATAGTCGGAGGTTTCTTCACCCAGCCGTCTGGTGCCCGAACGGCTCCATTCGTAATCGACAACGGCTTGCAAGCCGGCCATCTGGGCGTCGACGGCCTTCTCAGCCGCTTGCTGGATGTCTGGGTCGAGCGTGGTGTAGATCCGGAGGCCGTCTTTGTGGAGGTCGTAACCGTTGGTCCGTGCCCAGTCTTCAGCCCAGGTGCGCACGTGCTCGGCGAAATACGGAGCCGGCGACGGAGAGCGCATCTCGCCGGCCAGATTCAAGCCAAGACCCGTGCGCTGGAATTGCTTTGCTTCCGCTTCGGAGATGTATCCGTGGGTCAGCATGCGGTCCAGCACGAGATTCCGCCGGCGCGTTGCCAGCTCCGGACGCTCAATGGGGTGATACAGCGAAGGCCCTTTGAGCATGGCGATCAACAGAGCGCTTTGTGCCACATCGAGTTGAGAAGCCGGCACGCTGAAGTACGTCCGCGCTGCGGCTTCGATGCCGTACGCACGCTGCCCAAAGAACACGGTGTTCAGGTAGAGTTCGAGCAGGGATTCTTTGCTGTACGAGCGGTCGATGTGCTGCGCCAGTGCCAGTTCGTGCGCTTTGCGCTGCAGGTCGCCGAGTTCACGCACCTCGGGATACAAGTTGCGGACGAGTTGCATGACAATCGTGGACGCGCCCTGCCGCTCCCCTCTCGCGGTCTTGAATGCGGCAGAAACGAGCCGGCGATAATCGATTCCACCATGCTCAAAGTATCGATGGTCTTCCGTGGCAATGAGGGCATCGACCACGTGCTGGGACACCGAATCGAGGGGCACCCAGACGCGGTTCTTGACGAAGTACCGAGCGAGTTCCGTCCCGTCTGCCATGTACACAATGCTCGGCAACTCCAACGATGTCCGCTTCACGTCCATGGGCGAGGGATACGTGCTCGCCACGTGGTTTCCGTACCCGAAGAGCACGAGGAGACCAACCCCAGAAGCCAGGACACTACACGCCACCACCACACCCAAGACGCGAAGCCATCTCGGCCTTCGGCGCTTCGAAGGGCCAGGAGAGTCAGGTGGACGTTCCGTGAGAAAGGGAGCGGACATGCAAAAAGCCGGCGGTAGGGTTCGATACCCAGTCGTATCAAACCCCGCCGCCGGCTGAACTGCTACTCCAGAGGCTCTCCGCGCCTCACGCCTCAGCTTGCGAGCAGGCCCTTGCTGTCTGCCCAGCCTCGGAAGCCGGCTTCCAATTCCTCAAACGAGTTCACAACGACGAAGAGCACGTCCTGCAAGTGCCACACCTCGTAGTCTTGCTCGACCACCTTTGCCGGGTCGAACGGATGCACCTCGACCTTCTCCGAGAGGGCGTGCACGACTTCTTCCTTCGACGAGAGAATGCCGGCTCCAAAGATGCGCCGGCCTTCGTCCTGATTGATCAGCCCAAACTCGACGCCGAACCAGTGGAAGCGCTCCAGGGACACGCGGTCCTGCCCCTCCGCGTTCAAGCCGGCGATGCCGAAGAGTTGGTAGAAGTCCGCAAACGCCGGGTCCGTGAGCATCGGCATGTGGCCAAAGATGTCGTGGAACATGTCCGGTGCCGGCGTATAGTCGAGCTCGTGCCGGCCGCGGATGTAGTCGGTCGACGGGAAGATCCGGTTGGCCAGGAGGTTGAAGAAGTCGCGTTCGTGCAACAGGCCGGGAATCCGCGCGACTTTCCAGCGCGTCTCGCGATACAGCACCTCACTCAACTCGGACAGCGCCGGAATCCGGTCTGGCGAAAGGCCCAGCTTCTCAAAGCCCTCGAATACCACATCGCAGGCCCGGCCGGGCAGCAAATCCATCTGGCGCGAATACAAGAGCCGCCACGTTTCGGTATCCTCGTCCGAGTAGCCTGGATACACGATGTCTTCCCCAATCGGCGCGTCCGCCTCGAGCCGCTGCGGAATACACCGAGGGTCGATCCCTTGTTCGGCTGCTTTTTCGTAGGCGGACAGAATCGGTTCAGTAGCTGGAGCTTGCGAGGTGGAGTTCATGGCTGTGCGATATAAAATGACATGCAGACGTTGCCAGATATACTCGCTCTGAGCGTCCAGGTTGTTTAGAAGTTACTGAATTCTGGAAGCGCTTACGGGTTGGTGGTGTGTGGTTGGGCTGTTGGGCAGCAGGGTACCGTTTTATCACGCCACCATGAAGCCGGCGGCTACGTGGGCTTCTTGCCTACAAGGATTACCTGACCGGGCTTGCCGTGTTCGAGTGCTTCATTTGCATCCAGTACCAGTGGCAACAAGTGCTCCATACGTACGCGCCTGTTAGGAGGCCTCCGTTGCCAGAAGGGCGTCCTTTGCGCGCTCTAGAAACACTTCTACCTGCTCTCGTTCAACAGTGGGAAAGTCAGCAAGGAATTCGCCCACGTCATCGCCAGCAGTCAAGTAATCGATCAAATTCTGGACAGGTACACGCGAACCGGCAAAGACTGGTGTACCACCGAGAATGTCGGGATCACGGACAACGACGGGCTTCATGGAGGTCTCGGTGTGGTCTATGGCGAGTTGCTAACGGCGAACGCCAGACACACGAGGATGGTTGCGCAGCGTTTCACGTGCAGCCTCAAGACCATCACGCCACCACGAAGCCGGCGATCACGAAGGCTAGAAGCGACAAAGCAGCAAGAAGGGCGGTGTAGGGCAGCTGCGTGTTGACGTGGTCGACGTGGTCGCAGGCGGCGGCCATGGAGGAGATGATGGAGGTGTCGGAGAGTGGACTGGCGTGGTCGCCGTAAACCCCGCCGGACAGCACAGCTCCGACCAACAGCGGCAGCGGCATTCCGAGTCCTTCGGCGAGGGGCAACGCGATGGGGATTAGGATCGCAAAGGCCGTCCATGAGGAACCGAGGGTGAACGACACGAAACAGCCGATCAAGAACACCAATCCTGGAAGCCACCATGCGGCCGTCCCCTCCCCGATCACGCTGACCAAGTACGGCCCCATCTCCAAGGCACGCGAGACCTGCCCCAGCGCGAAGGCGAACACGATCAACAGCGTCACCGGAACCAGGCCGGCTAGACCCTTCAGAATCAACTCGGTGCTTTTCGTGAGGCTGAGCACAGACGATCCCTGATAGGGAATCAATGCCAAGCCCATCGACACAAAGATCGCCAGTCCAACGCCCCAGAGCACAGAGGTCGAGCCGCTGCCGGCACGCATGTCGCCTTCCCCGGTGATGTAGAGGCCGGCGAAGATCATCAGGATCATCACCAGAATCGGCACCACGAAGTACGACGCCCGCAGCGGTGCGCCTTCGACCGGCTTCAGATCCGCGACTTCGTCCGAGACGAGCGGAGTCGATCCAGGACGTGTCAACTGGCCTTCCTGAGCCCGAAGCTCCGCCGTACGCATCGGGCCAAACCCGAAGCCCGTGAAGGCTAGAATCAGGGCAAACACGATGGCGAACCAGCAGAAAAAATTGTACAGCAGCGATTCGGCGAGCAGACTGACGGCCCCAACCGTCACGCCCTGTGCCGCGAGCAACCCGAGGACGTATGCCCCCCACCCGTTGAGCGGAATCATCATACAGACCGGCGCGCTCGTGGCGTCGCAGTAGTACGCCAGCTTCTCGCGCGGGAGCTTCAGCTTATCGAAGAACGGCCGGCCTACAGCTCCAACCGCGAGCGACGTGATGCTCGACTCCACGAAGATCAGCAGCCCGACCGCCATCGCCAGCAGTTCAGCTCCGCGCCGGCTGGTCCCCCACCCTCGTCGTTGCGCCCATGCTACGAAGCCGGCGACGCCTCCCGATGCCTGGACGAGGGCAATCAGGCTCCCCACGAGCAGGCAGAAGAACACGATGCGCGTGTTGCCGGCGTCAGAAAACACCGCCACCATCTGCGAGGCCAGTTCGGAGAGTCCAGCGATCGGATTGCCGCCGACGAGGATCGTCGTGCCTAGCCACAGGCCAACAAACAGGCTCAGAAAGACCTGTCGGGTTTTCAGGGCCAGCAGGATGGCTAAGACGGGCGGGAGAAGGACAAGCATGTAGGCTAGAGGCCACCGGTGAGGTCGTGCAGAGAATTATGATTT
>JBCDHV010000280.1:0-5669 GCA_038749615.1 Bacteroidota bacterium | reverse complement strand
AGATGCGTAAGGGCAAAGGGCCGAACGGCGTCTGGATGGTCGCAGACTTTGCACGCCGGAAAAAACATGGCACCTTCGAGATTCCTCCATCGCTGGCTACTCGAATTTCGCCGAACTCATCGCTCAAGGATGAAATGACGCGCCTCCGCGTCCCGTGGTTTTGGGCTGGTTGGTATTTCGATCTCGGGCTTCAGCATTCTCACGCGTCCAACTCGACCAAATCTGCCGAGTACATGACGCATCATACCTGGATCGATGGCGGGCCGCAATGGCCCCGAGCCGAGGGCTATGCCGTGCACAACGCCTGGGCCATCACGCGGAAGCTCATCGGGCATAACTTCGATGGCGGCGCGCGCGATCCGGCGTCGCGGGGCATGGAGCTGGCCTACAGCAACTTCCACGGGTATGGCCGCGCCTGGAAGTGGGAGCCCCAAGACGCCGAGCGGCAGCAGCGCTACCGGCTCCTCGTCGAGAACAGCTACCGGATGATGATGCATCTGTTGCAGGAAGACATCCGCGCCTACGGCGTCCGCCGTGCCGATCACTGGCTCGGAAACCTGGCGCACATGGAAGACTTCTTCGACCACGCCCAGACCGAGCACTACACCTTCAACCTGGCGCTCCTCGCGGACACCCGCGCACTCATCAACGGCGAAGACAAGCGCAAACGCCGCGTTGGCATCGGCAGAAGAGGATGACGGGTGTGAAGGCCTGGTCACGTGGAAGAGTTGATGAGTAGTCTTGTGGACGGGCAGACGTGTGCAGGCCCAGCGCATACCTTCCTCGCTCGTTATCGCCTCCACTTAGCCTCACCTCCACGCCTCCACGATGCTCCTTCATGCACACCGGTACGGCGACGGGCCGCCGTTTATCATTCTCCACGGGTTGCTGGGTTCAGGAGAGAACTGGCGGTCGCTGAGCCGGCAGTTTGGGGCGCGGTTTAGCGTCGTCGCGCTGGACTTGCGGAATCACGGCCACTCGCCGCATACCGACGAGATGAGCTACGAGACGATGGCCGGCGATGTCGAGGCGTTCATGGACGCCGAGGGGATCGACGAGGCGTTCGTGATGGGGCATTCGCTGGGCGGCAAGGTGGCAATGCAGCTGGCGCTCACGCAGAGTGAGCGGGTGAGCAAGCTGATCGTAGTCGACATGAGCCCGCGCGGGTACCGGGGCGCGCACATTCCGATCTTCGACGCACTGGACGGCCTCGACCTGTCCACCACGACCTCACGCAAGATCGCCGGCGAACGCCTGAAGGCCGGCCTTCCCGACACCGGCGTGCGGCAGTTCCTCCTGAAAAACCTCGCCCTCGATCCCGACACCAAGCGCTACACCTGGCGGCCCAACCTCGCCGGCCTCCGTGCAGCGTACCCAGACCTGATCGTCGAGCTCGATCCCCGTCTCCGCTATGACGGCCCCGTGCTCTTCGTCCGAGGCACCAAATCTCCCTACATCACAGACGCCGATTGGCCCCGCATCACCGACCAATTCCCCGAGGCCGAACTCGTCTCCCTGGATGCCGGCCATTGGGTTCATGCCGAGGTGCCAGGGGCTTTCGCTGATGCCGTGACGAACTGGCTACGCACGTGAGCAGGCGGGCGCGCCTTGCATCCCCATCGGCAAATTCCTATCCTTGAGAGGCTTATCAACCCTTGGCATATCGCTGAAATGGCATTGAGGCTGCCATTTCAGGCCACAGAACCTTGTGGGCTTAGATAACAAGGAGGCTGTGCACCGGAACGTTGGCTGCGTTCCTCTGGCTCGGATTTCGTCCGCCGGCTTGGCTTTCGTCTGTCTCAGCAGGGTGTGCTATGGGCTTTCGACACATGCTCACGTCCAGGAGGTACTTATGAGCACTCGTTCCCCACTCAACCGCCGGCTACTGGCCTATTCCGCCGCCGCCGGCATGACCCTCGCCGGAGCCGGCGAGGCCGACGCCCAACGCACACGGGCTCAACAGAAGCAGGCCGCGTCCCCCGTCGTCGCTACACCGATGTCGCCGGCTGCCCGGGTCGCCAGTTCGGTGCGTTACACGGATGTCGACCCGGATTACGTGTTCAGTTCGACCCCAGACTCGTACGCCTTTGATTTCGATGGCGACAGTACGCCTGAATTTGGCGTCGCCTTGAATAGTGGGAGCAATCTCTTCCTGATGTTTGCGGGAGCCGGCAACGCCGGTACGGGCTATGCGAATGCCGTTGGCGTCATGGCGAGTGGAGGCACCAACTTCGCCTATCCGGACGCGCTCCAATCCGGTGCTCTAATAAGCGCTGGTCAAACCTTCATCGCATCAGCCAGCTACTTCAGCATGAACTATGGCTCCTGCTCGTTTGGCAACTGGTGCAACCTCACCGACCGATTTCTCGGGTTGGCCATCGACGTTTCGCCCCCGCCGGGAGCTGCCGGCAAGGTGGCTCGGGCCACACACTATGCCTGGGCGCGGCTCGACGTGAACGGCAACGGCACCGTAGTGACCGTGAAAGACTTTGCGATGAACAACGCCGCCGGCCAGCCCATCGCCGCCGGTAGCATCGTGCCTCTCCCCGTCGAGCTGACTGGCTTCGAAGTCTCGCTCGTGGATGGCACGCCCCGGCTGACCTGGCGCACTGCAACTGAGACCGACAATGCCGGCTTCGAAGTGCAGGCGCGCCGCATCGACCAGTCCACTTTCCGCTCTCTCGCCTTCGTCGATGGGGCTGGGACGACGACGGAAGCGCAGTCCTACACCTTCGATGCTGACGGTCTCGAAGCTGGCCGCTACCAGTTCCGCCTGCGCCAAATCGATTTCGACGGCAGCTTCGCGTTCTCAGACCTCGTCGAGGCGACGATTTCGGTTCCAGGCACCCACGTGCTCACCGAGGCTTACCCGAACCCGTTCAACCCAAGCGCACGCTTCGAAGTCACGGTGCCGATTGAGCAAGAGGTGCGCGTGAGCCTGCACGACGCGCAAGGCCGCGAGGTCCAGGAGCTCTTCGCCGGCCGGCTCGATGCCGACAGCCCGCAGACGATCCGGATTAACGCGGCGGATCTGCCGAGTGGGGTGTACTTGTACCGCGTGGTAGGAGCCAACTTCACGGACGCCAAGACGGTCTCGCTGGTGAAATAGTCGTGGCGGGGTCGGACCCCCACTATCACACCGTCAGCCGATCATTAATTCTGCGATCCGGGGGTCCGACCCCAGAGGGGCCCCAAACGGCCGGGGAATTCCTCCTCGGCCGTTTCCCTGTTCTGCACTTCGGAGTAGCCCTCGTCCCCTATCTTTTCCCATCCCGACTTCACTCCATACCTGACCGTCTAGTCTGACCTACCATGCCCTCTCGCTTCACATCAGGACGCCGGCTGGCAGCGTACTCCGCGGCGGCCGGCCTTTCGCTTGCCGCTACGCGTGCCGACGCGCAGATTATCTACGCAGACGTAGACCCCGACGTAACGGTGGATCAAAGCGAGTTCTCGATCGACTTCGACGGGGACGGAACGGATGATCTTACCCTGCGCCATCGGAAACGAGTGGAAGACTTTGGGACGCCTTCATCATCGATGCCGTACACGTATCTGACAGCCGACGTGCGCGGGAATGCGTCTTTCCTCGGAACGCCTGGGATCACGGGGGGCAGTATATCGGCACTCAACAGCGGCGCATCGATTTCGGCCGGCCAGACCTTTTACCCGGATGGTGTCCTGGCTCAGTACGATGGCGTGGTCCTCGTGACCTATGGCCTTTGGGGAGGCCGAAACAACCGGTACCTCGGGGTTCGATTTACAGCCGGCACGGTCACCAAACAAGCCACGACCCACTATGCCTGGGTTCGGCTCGATGTCGCAAACCAGGGGAATGATTACCGGATTACGGTAAAGGACTACGCTTACGAATCGACGCCCGACGCTCCGATTCAGGCTGGCGCTACGCCGCCACTGCCCGTCGAGCTTACTGACTTCGACGTGGCCGTGCGTGACCAGAACGCCCAGCTCACCTGGGCGACGCTCAGCGAAACGGACAATGCCGGCTTTGAAGTCCAGGCCCGCCGGCAGAACGAGCGCAATTTCCGAACGATGGGCTTCGTCGGCGGAGCCGGCACGACTACCGAAACGCGAGCTTACACCTTCGAGATTGGTGACCTGATTCCGGGGCGCTATCAATTCCGTCTACGGCAGATCGACTTCGACGGCAGCTTCGCGTTCTCCGATGCCGTCGAAGCGGCGGTCTCCGTACCCGGAACGCACTTCCTTGGCTCGGCCTACCCCAACCCGTTCAATCCAACGGCCCAGTTCGAGTTGGCTGTGCCGACCGCTCAGACCGCTCGTGTCACCCTGCATGATGCCCAGGGGCGGGAGGTTCAGGAACTCTTTGCCGGCTCCCTCGCCGCCAACGCCACCCAAACGATCCGCATCGACGCCACCGGTCTCCCGAGCGGCCTGTACCTCTACCGCGCAACCGGAGATCGGTTTACGGATTCGAGGACGATCGTCCTAGCGAAATGATCAGACAGGGTGGGGCCCCATCAGCCTTGCTTAGAGCGCCTCGGCGATGCCAGTGGCTTGGCTGGCGTTGAACATGACCTCTAGTGAGAACGGAAGGTCCGTGGCCTGTGCGTTCGAATAACGGCCCGTGACCGACATCGTGCCGGCTACGGTATCGCCGCTGCTGTCGGTAATGCGGACCGTGCCGTCGTCTGCAAGGCCTAGGGCCAGGATGCCAAGGCCAGGAGCGTTCGCGTTGAAATTGAAGTACAGCACGGCAAACTCCGTGGCCGAGGTCTCGCCGTCCGAGATGATCGTGTACGATTGTTCAGCCGGCTTGCCCTGCGCTTCGAGCACGCCGTAGTAGATCTCGCCGGCGAGGACAGCTTCGCCGGCTTGAAGCGGTTGGCGCGAGATGGCCAGCACAAATCCTGCGTCCGTGCTGGAATCGTTGGCGAAGTACGCATAGCCGTCGTACGACTGCGTCTGGCCATCCTGGGTCACTGTGACCTGCGCGCGGCTCGGTGCGAGGTCATCGGGATCGTCGCTGGAATCGCAGCCGGCAATCAAAATCAGTAAGCCGGCGAGGAGCGTGCGGCGGAAAAGGTGCGTCACGGGGGTAGAGGTTGGTGAACGTGGTCTCTACCTAGCGGAACAGGATTTCTTGCGTGAAGCGATCAGTGCGTTGGGGCAGGGTGAAGGACGAAGGATTAAGGGTGAAGGGGGGCAAGGTGAAAGGGTGAAGGGGGCGTGGAGCCAATTTAGGGGGTGAGGGGAGGTTGGGGATGGCTGTGTGGGGGTGTCTTCATTGCGAAGCGGTCTTTACCCGGGGCGCTACCGGTGGTCTACGCAGATGCGAGGGATAGCGCCCTGAGCGAACGGGGCTTCATCCTGCGGCCTACAGACATTCCACGTGCATGCGGCCCGGTAAGCCCGTCCAGAGCGAACGGCCTCAATTCGCTAGAATCCGGACTAGGCGGTTGCCCAGTGCTCCGCCTCCCGGGGCTGTGTGGTAGTGCCCCAGCCCAACGACTTCGAACCGGCTGGGCTCCATTTGATGCGTCCATTGGAGGTGGCGGGCTAGCATGCCGGCACGGCCAGCGGAGAGCTCCCAGTTGCTCGGATACAAGTCGCGTTGCTGGGCGCTCAACGTGTTGTCCGTGTAGCCTTCGATGCGGAACGTCCGGCCTGTGTAGTCTTGCTTCAGT
>JBCDHV010000279.1:0-5672 GCA_038749615.1 Bacteroidota bacterium | reverse complement strand
GGCCATCCCGTTCTTCTTCCGCCGGCTCGGCGTGAAGTGGATGCTCGGCATCGGCATGCTCGCGTGGGTGCTGCGGTATGTGCTCTTCGCTTTCGGAGCATCGGGATCCGTGTTCTGGATGATCTGGCTCGGCATTGCTCTCCACGGCATCTGCTACGACTTCTTCTTTGTGACGGGGCAGATCTACGTCGACAAGAAATCGACCGCTGCCGTCCGCGGGCAGGCGCAAGGTTTCCTGGTGCTCGTCACCTACGGGGTGGGCATGTTGATCGGCGCGCAGGCTGCCGGCGCGCTCTACAACAGCTTTCTCGACGAAGGCGCCACAACGCTCACGCTAGAGCAATTTGAGACCTTCTGGCTCATCCCCGCCGGCTTCGCCCTCGCCGTGGCCATCTTCTTCCTCCTCACCTTCAACGACCGCGTCGACACCGACGACGTCGAAGTCGAAGACGAACCTCTGACGTCGCAAGCTGCTTAGCAACTTGCTGTTGGGCGGGACGCTCGCTTTGCTCACTGTGGGTGGGCAGTTGGGTGGGGTTTAGTTCAGCATTCAGTAGAATCTCGCCCAACCGCCTAACCCCCAACCAGCCTAGGACGCTCGCTTTGCTCGCTGTGGGTGGGCTGTTGGGTGGGGTTTAGTTCAGCATTCAGCAGAATCCCACCCAACCGCCTAGCTAACCGGGACACTCGCCTTGCTTGGTACGAATGGACAATTGGGTGGAGATTGTTTCAGCATTCAGTAGAATCCTGCCCAACCGCCTAACCCCCAACCAGCCCAGTGGGCAGTTGGGCGGGATTTATTCTGCCGTTCTGAGAACCAACCCGCCCAACCATCCAACCGCCAAACCACCCAACCAAATGGACCGCAGATCATTTATCACGACGGGTTCGGCGGCGCTGGCCGGCTTGGCGTTGACGTCGTGCTCCTCCTCTAAACCACCGCCTGTGCAATCGCGACCGTTGGGTGTGCAGCTCTACTCTGTCCGTTCGTTGATGGCCGAGAGCGTGCCGAAGACGCTGGAAGAAGTCCGGAAGGCCGGCTATCAGGAAGTCGAGACGGCTGGGTTCTTCGATTTGTCAGCCGCTGAGTTCAAGAAGATCCTTGACGACAACGGACTGCGGGCGACCGGCATGCACGTCGGCGCGACCTCGCAGCTGATGGGTCCCATCAACGAGTCCATCGAGAATGCGATGACGCTGGGGGCCTCCTACATCGTGTGCCCGTGGATCATGGCCGAAGAGCGCGGCTCGCTCGACGAGTACCGGTTGCACGCTGAGCGCATGAACCAAGCCGGCCGGCTCATCAAGCAGGCGGGGCTCCAGTTCGCCTACCACAACCACGATTTCGAGTTCGAGCGCTTCGGCGATACCGTTGCGTACGATCTTCTGCTGGAGGAAACGGATCCGGACCTCGTGCAAATGGAGTTGGATCTGTTCTGGATTGTGAAGGCCGGCTACGACCCCGTCGAGTACTTCATTAACCATCCGGGCCGTTTCCCACTCTGCCATCTCAAAGACCGCACGGCCGATGGAGACATGGTAGCCGTCGGGGATGGCGCCATCGACTTCGAAACGATCCTCAACTCGCGTTTCCAGGCCGGCCTCCGCCACTACTACACCGAGCACGACAACCCAGACGATCCCGTCGCCTGGATGCGCGCCAGCGCCAAACACATGAGGTCGCTAGGCTGGGGATGAGGCGACTCAGGCCAGCGAGAGCTGATCCCGAAGGCTGAATCAGGGCTCTTCAGAATTATGATTTATGAATTGGGAATTATGAAGGGGACGTTTGATCAGGTCGTCTCATCCCGGAAAAGTCCACCCGTTAGAGACCGAGCTATGCAAGCCGAGTAAGCTGAACTGCACCGCTTCTCATAAATCATAAATCCCAATTCATAATTCCATACCCCTTCTCCACTAAACCACAACGATCCGCCCTATGACCATCATCGACCGTATCGGCCGCCGGCTTCGGTATTCCATGATCGGGGGTGGCCCCGGTGCCTTCATCGGAGAGGTTCACCGAAAGGCGGCAGCGATGGACGGGGGGATGGAGTTGGTGGGCGGAGCGTTTTCGTCGACGCCTGAGAAGTCGGCTCAGCAAGGGCAAGCGCTCGGGCTCGACTCTGATCGCGTGCATGGATCGTTTCTGGAACTCATCGAAGACGAAGCCGGCCGGCCCGAGGATGAACGCGTCGATTTCATCAGCATCGTCACGCCGAACTTCATGCACTATCCGGCCGCGAAGGCCGCGATCGAGGCCGGCTTTCACGTGGTGTGCGATAAGCCCATGACGATGACGGTAGAGGAGGCGGAGGACTTAGCGCGTCTGGTTGAAGCGCACGGTGTGGTCTTCGCGCTGACCCACAATTACACGGGTTATCCGATGGTCAAGCAGGCGCGCCACATGGTGCAGTCGGGCGAGCTCGGGACGGTCCGGAAGATTGTTGCCGAGTACCCACAAGGCTGGCTCGCGACGCTGATCGAGGCGGATGGCCAGAAGCAGGCCTCCTGGCGCACGGACCCGAAGCGCACAGGCGTATCGTCGGCCGTGGGGGACATCGGTTCGCACGCGGAGAACCTCGCGCGCTACATCACCGGCTTGGAGATCGAAGAGCTGATGGCTGAGATGACGACGTTCGTCGACGGCCGGCAACTCGAAGACGACGCCAACATGCTCGTTCGCTTCGAAGGTGGGGCCAAGGGCGTGCTCTACTGCTCTCAGATCAGCGTGGGAGAGGAAAACAACCTGCGCATCCGCGTCTACGGGACTGAGAAAAGCCTGGAATGGCACCAGGAAGACCCCAATTACCTCATCGTTCGCTCGAACGACGGCCCGGTGCAGACCCTGAAACGCGGCAACGGCTACCTCTGCGAAGCGGCGCAGCACAACACCCGCCTACCTGCCGGCCACCCGGAGAGCTTCATCGAAGCCTTCGCCAACGTCTACCGGAACGCCGGCCGCACCATGGCCGCGCAGATCGCCGGCACCGAGCCCACCGCCCTTGATCTCGACTTTCCTACGGTCCACGACGGCGTCGTTGGCGTCCGTTTTATCCACAAGGCCGTCGAAAGCGGCGAGCGTTCGGCGTGGGTGATGATGGCGTGAGGAGTTGACGCGGCTCGACCGTTTGAAGACACTCTTCGGAATTATGATTTATGAGTTGGGATTTATGAAGGGCTCTTTGGTCCGTTTGCCTCGTCCCCAAAATTTGCCTCGTCCCCAAAAAAAGATCTGCTGGAGACCGCACTTCGCGAACTGAACTAGCTGAACCGCACCGCTCCTCATAAATCATAAATCCCAATTCATAATTCCGAAGAATCCCAAATCATAATTCCTTTCCCTCTTCTCCTTTTACCGCAACGTCACCATGCCCCGTCCCGTCACCTTGTTTACTGGCCAATGGGCCGATCTTCCCCTCGAAACGCTTGCCAAGAAAGCAGCTTCTTGGGGGTTTGATGGTCTCGAACTGGCCTGTTGGGGCGACCATTTCGACGTACAGCAAGCACTTTCGGACGACAGCTACTGTCAGGGCCGGCACGACTTGCTCGCTGCTCATGGGCTGAAGGTGTGGTCCGTCAGTAACCACCTCGCCGGGCAAGCCGTGTGCGACCGGATCGATGAGCGCCACGCGTCGATTCTGCCAGCGCATGTCTGGGGTGATGGGGATCCCGAAGGCGTGCGGCAACGGGCCGCCAAGGAGATGATGGACACGGCGCGCGCAGCCGCGAAACTGGGCGTCAAGGTGGTGAACGGATTCACCGGCAGCAGCATCTGGCCGCTGCTGTACTCGTTCCCGCCGGTACCACCGAGCATGATCGACGCCGGCTTCCAAGACTTCGCCGACCGCTGGAATCCGATTCTGGACGTGTTCGACGAGGTCGGCGTTCGGTTTGGACTCGAAGTGCACCCGACCGAGATCGCGTTCGATGTATCCTCGACGGAACGCGCGCTCGAAGCGCTAGGCCACCGAGAAGCCTTCGGGTTCAACTATGATCCGAGCCATTTCGGCTACCAAGGCGTCGACTACCTCGCCTTCCTGGACCGCTTCGCCGACCGGATTTACCATGTTCACATGAAAGACGTCTGGTGGAGCGATGTCCCGACGGCAGCCGGCGTCTTCGGCGGGCATGTCGAGTTTGGCCACCGCGACCGCTACTGGGATTTCCGGAGCATTGGCCGGGGGAAGATCAACTTCGAGGAGATCATCCGCCGGCTCAACCGCATGGGCTACGACGGCCCGCTCAGCATCGAATGGGAAGACGGCGGCATGGGCCGCGAGCACGGAGCCGGGGAGGCCTGCGCCAAGGTCCGCTCCTACGATTTCCCCCCAAGCGCCACGGCTTTCGACAGCGCCTTCGATAAGGAGAAACAGTAGCAAGGCCTGGTTTAGCGGCGAAAGCATTTGTCGTTGACATTATGTCATTGACAATGTGTCAATATATCTCTATTCTTCCAGCACAGACTAGAATGTGTAGATGACCGACCCGAACCTGACGGCCAAGCGCCGGGAAGAAGAGAAAGAGCAGCGGCGGCAGTCGATTCTCGATGCGGCGGAACGTGGGATCGCTCTGAAGGGCTTCGACGGGCTTACGATGGGGGATGTGGCGAAGGAAGCCAGGCTCAGTAGGGGACTGGTCTACTTCTACTTCCAAGACAAGGTGGACTTGTTCAATGGCCTTGCTCACCGAGCCATCGTTGAGTTGGTTGACCGCTTCGAGGAAGCCGTTGCGCGGCACGACGCCGGGCACGCCCAAATCAAGGCGATCGGTCAGGCCTACATTCAGTTTGCGCACAGCCGGCCAGTCCCGTTTGCAGCGCTCGCCCGCTTCGAGACCCGGCAGCTCAACCCGAAAGAGGTCGACCATCACGCAGCCGCCGCGCTCCAAGAAACCAAAGCCACGCTTCAGGTCATGATGCGAGCGATCCAAACGGGCCAGGCCGATGGGTCTGTGCGAGAGTCATTGGATCCGCTGATGACGGCTGTTTCTCTGTGGGGGTTCATCCACGGTATGATTCAGGTAGCCGCCATGAAAGGAGCCATGTTCGAGCAGAACTTCGGCTTTGATACGTCGGCCTTGATGGAGCATGCCTTCGAGATGGCTGGCCTCGCCTTGAGCCCTTCCTGATATTTTTTTGCCCTGCACGCTGACATATTGTCAAAATACGACACATTGAAAGCGCTGCCGGCACACGAACCTCTAAACCACACAATCATGTCCTCACGACCTTTGGAGAGCGATCTCCTCACCTCCTTCGACACGAGAGGGCTTCACCGAGCCGTGCAGCTGCTTGCCCTGGTTCTCGTTGCCGGGGGCCTGCTCGCGCCAGCTCTTTTCGCACAGCCGGCTACCCAGCCCGACACTGCGAATCCGGCGACAAGCACAGTCGTGGTCGAGGTGACGGGGATTCCGTCTGCCGAGGGAGTCGTTGGTTGCGCCCTCTTCAACGATCCCGATCCCTTCCCAATGAAGCGCGAGGGCGCGGTCCAGAGCCAGGAGCATCCCGCCGATCCGGCAGGGGTGACGTGCCGGTTCGAGGGCGTGCCGGCAGGTGCGTATGCGTTCTCCACCTCGCACGACAAAAACGTCAACGGCAAGACGGACACGAACTTTCTCGGCATGCCCAAAGAAGCCTGGGGCGTCTCCAACAACGTCCGGCCTCGGCTCAG
>JBCDHV010000278.1:0-5673 GCA_038749615.1 Bacteroidota bacterium | reverse complement strand
TCTCTACGTTGGGGGCTCTGAGCACTCCGTGCTGCACTTGCTCTACGCGCGGTTCTGGCACAAGGTGCTCTACGATGCCGGCATCGTGTCCACGCCCGAGCCCTTTCAGAAGCTCGTCCACCAGGGCATGATTCTCGGCGAGCTCGAGTTTTCGGCGTATCAGAGTGGGGGCGGGGAATACGTGTCGACAGGCTTCGTCGACAATGCCGGCCTGGACAAACGGACTGGAGAGGCTGTCATGCCGGTGACGGTCAGCGACGATGATGTCGAGAAACGGGGCGATGCGTGGGTACTCAAGTCGAGCCCCGACGTGCAGGTGCTGGCGCGCTCGTACAAGATGAGCAAGAGCCGCGGCAACGTGGTCAACCCAGACGATGTCATCGACCAGTACGGCGCGGATTCGCTTCGGCTCTACGAGATGTTTCTCGGGCCGCTCGAACAGGTCAAGCCGTGGAGCACGCGAGGCGTCGAGGGTGTGTATCGGTTCCTGAACAGGGTCTGGCGAATGCTCACCGAAGACGATGAGCGGCTGAACCCGAACGTGCAAGACGTAGAGCCGGCAAAGGATCAGCTACGCGACCTGCACCGGCTGATCCAGAAGGTCACCGAAGACATCGAAGACCTGCGGATGAACACGGCCATCGCGGCGATGATGGAGTTTTCGAACGCCGCGAGAGGATGGAAGCCGTTGCCGAAGTCGGTGGCCGAGACGTTCGTCAAGCTGCTCAATCCGTTCGCGCCGCACATCACCGAAGAACTGTGGTCGCTGCTGGGGCACGAGTCCAGCATTGCCTACGAGCCCTGGCCGGAGTTGGTCGAAGCTTACTTGGTCGAGGATGAGATCGACCTGGCGGTTCAGGTGATGGGCAAGGTGCGTGCTACGATCCGAGTGGCCGCAGATGCCGGCCGAGAGGCCGTTCTCGCCACGGCGCGGGCCGACGAGAACGTCGCACGGCACCTCGAAGGCAAGACGATCCGGAAGGAGATCTACGTTCCGGGCCGCATCGTCAACTTCGTTGCCACCTAGCGGATGGGGGCAAAGAACGAAAGCCAAAAGGGGTGAAGATGCCATCTCCCGGAGACGGCATCTTCACCCCTTTAGCTGTGGGTGTGCGCAGGCCAAATCAGCCGTGCAGCAGCTCAGGGTCTGAGTCTTTTCGGAGCGAGAGCCAGTGGGTGAGCCGAGCCGGCGCTTCGCTGGGGTTGCAGATTTCTAGGATGTTCGACGTCGGGTTCGTGCCGTGATCGTGCAGCTCGGTGATGTAGGCGTTGAGCTGCTCCTGCGTCTTCGCGTCGAGCACGCCTTCCCTCACCGGATTGCCTTCCAGACTCATCCGGCCGACGAAGAAGACCCGTTGCGTGCGCGGATCGATGAATTCGTAAATCGCTTCCATTGAGAGCTCTAATAGTTTCCCTTCCATTCCGATCTCCTCCGTGTGGTTGTGTGACTTGCCGGCCTGCTAGCCTTCGTTCCTCGATCGTCGGCGGGCCTGATTAAACATCGTAAGCGTGCGGTCCTGGCTGTGTAGGACGAACACCCTATCGCCTATCAGCGCCGGCACCAACGGTGCATAGGAACCGATCTCCGTAGCTCGTGGGAGGATGGTGCAGGTGCTGCAGCGCCTGACCGGACCAGTACGTGTGCAAATACTGTGTGGGGGCGGCTATATTCGGAACGGCAGGGGCGGTGCGTGCGTGTGTGCATCAAGAGCCGGCGGCGTCCCACACAACGCCACGTCACCCGCCGGCCTACGCACGCTCAATCCACCCGAGATGGACGAAACGATCACGATACGCGGGGCCCGCGAGCACAACCTCAAAAACGTCGACCTCGACATCCCGCGCGAGCAGCTCGTCGTGATCACGGGGCTCAGCGGAAGCGGAAAATCCAGCCTCGCCTTCGACACGATCTATGCCGAAGGCCAGCGCCGCTACATGGAAAGCCTGAGCGCGTACGCCCGGCAATTCCTCGGGATGATGGAGCGCCCCGACATCGATTTCATCGACGGCCTCTCTCCGGTCATCGCCATCGAGCAGAAGACCGTGAGCCGCAACCCGCGGTCGACCGTCGGTACGGTCACGGAGATCTACGACTTCCTCCGGCTGCTCTTCGCCCGTGCCGGCCAGGCGTACAGCTACGTCTCCGGCAAGCCCATGCGGAAGCAATCGGACGACGAGATCATCGATTCCATCACGGCGCTCCCCGAGGGCACCAAGCTGCTCATTCTCGCGCCGGTCGTGCGGGGGCGGAAAGGGCATTACCGGGAATTGTTCGAGCAAATCGGCCGGCAGGGATACGAGCGGGTGCGTGTGGACGGGGATGTCCGCGAGATCGAGAAGGGAATGAAAGTAGACCGCTACAAGATCCACGACATCGAGGTGGTGGTCGACCGCCTCGTCATCAAGGATGGCGTGCGGCCGCGGGTGAGCCAAGCCGTCGAGGCGGCCCTCGGGATGGGGCAGGGGACGCTGATCGCCGCCGAGCCCAGCGGAGACGACCGGCTCTACAGCCGGCACCTCACGAGCCCCGAGGATGGCATCAGCTACGACGATCCGAGCCCGAACACGTTCTCGTTCAACTCCCCGTACGGCGCATGCCCGACGTGCAACGGCCTCGGCGTCCGCAAAGAGCTGGATCTCGACTTGATCGTCCCAGATCGCTCGCTCAGCATTGCCGAAGGGGGACTGGCGCCACTTGGCAAGCCTCGTGATGTCTGGGTGTTCAGCCAGTTGCAGGCCGTCGCGAAAGCGTTCGACTTCTCGTTCGAGACGCCGCTGGAACGCCTGAATGACGAGCAATGGGACGTGCTGCTCGACGGTGCCGGCGACCGCCAGTTCGACATCGTTTACCAGTACAAAAAGCGGCAAGTCCGCTACCAACATCGCTTTGGCGGGTTGCGCCAGCACGTCTGGCACACGTACGAGAACACCGGCTCGGCGCAGCAGCGGCAATGGGCGGAGTCGTTCATGCGCGTCAAGGATTGCAGCAGTTGCGGTGGGGGCCGGCTCAAGCCGGAGAGCCTGTCGTACAAGATCGGCGCGTACAACATCGCAGATTTCGTCGAGATGGATCTTCGGGCGTTGCGGGAGGCGTTCGAGGGGCTGGCGCTCGACGGCCGGCAAGGCGTGATCGCAGAACCGATCATCAAGGAGATTCGGGAGCGGCTCGACTTCTTGCTGAACGTCGGTCTGGATTACCTGACGCTCGACCGGCCGGCCCGGACGCTCTCCGGCGGGGAGAGCCAGCGGATTCGGCTCGCTACGCAGATTGGGACGCAGCTGGTGGGCGTGCTCTACGTGCTGGACGAGCCGAGCATCGGCCTTCACCCGCGCGACAACACGAAGCTGCTCAACTCGCTCCAACAACTGCGCGACCTCGGCAACTCGGTTCTCGTGGTCGAGCACGACCGGGAGATGATCGAGTCGGCCGATTTCGTGGTCGATCTTGGCCCCGGTGCTGGCGAGCGGGGAGGGCACGTGCTTGGTGCCGCGCCGCCCGAGCAACTCCCTGACGGCCGAGATGGATTCGACAGCATCACCAAGGCCTACCTGACCGGCCGGCGCAGCATCGGCGTGCCGGTGGAGCGGCGGGCCGGCAACGGGAACGCGCTGAAACTCATCGGGGCGACGGGGCACAACCTGAAGGGCGAGACCCTGACGCTCCCACTCGGCACGTTCGTTTGCGTTACGGGCGTGAGCGGCAGTGGGAAGTCGAGCCTGATCAACCAGACGCTCTACCCGGCCCTGACAAACCATTTCCACAATGGCAAGCGCGTGCCTCTGGCGCACGAAGGCATCGTTGGGCTGGAGCATATCGACAAGGTGATCGACATCGATCAGCGCCCGATCGGCCGGACGCCCCGCTCGAACCCGGCCACGTACACCGGGCTCTTCACCTACATCCGCGACTTGTTCGCGCAGCTTCCTGAAGCGCAAATCCGTGGGTACAAGCCGGGCCGGTTTAGCTTCAACGTCAAAGGCGGGCGCTGCGAGGCGTGCAAAGGGGCTGGCATCAAGAAGCTGGAGATGAACTTCCTGCCGGATGTCTACGTGGAGTGCGAGACGTGCAAAGGCCGGCGCTACAATGCTGAAACCCTCGAAATCCGCTACAAGGGCCACAGCATTGCCGACGTGCTGGAGATGACGGTCGACGAAGCCATCGAAGAACTGGACGCGCTGCCTCGGATTTCGCGCAAGCTCCGGACGCTGCAAGCCGTCGGGCTCGGGTACATCCGCCTCGGCCAGCAAGCGACGACGCTCTCCGGCGGTGAGGCGCAACGGGTGAAATTGGCTACCGAACTCAGCCGGCCGGGCACAGGCCGCACGCTCTACCTCCTCGACGAACCCACGACAGGACTGCATTTCGAGGACATCCGCCATTTGCTCAACGTCTTGCAAGCACTCGTCGAGAAGGGCAACACGGTGGTGGTCATCGAACACAACACCGATGTCATCAAAGTCGCCGATTGGCTCATCGACCTGGGGCCAGAAGGCGGAGCCGGCGGTGGGCGCATTGTGTTTGAAGGTACGCCCGAGGACTTGGCTCGCCAGGACACCCACACGGCCCGTTACCTCCGCGAAGAGCTCGCCCGAAGCCTCGTGCAGGGCGATGGAGCCGGCGTGGATTTAGAGTCGCTGGTGGTCGATGGCGAGCCGGAGCATGAAGTCCTCGAGGATGAGGACTAGCGTAGTACGTGGTAGGTGGATGCGTGGTGGGTAGATGCGTGGTGAGTGGGCGAGCGGCAGGGGGGCGATTACGGTGGTGCTTGACCGAGGCGAATAGGTCTTCGGGCAGTGTGGCAGTTCGAAGGCTGGGCGTTCCGGCACTGAGCGGCTATTCGAGCGGCACGGCTGGCCGAAGACCTGTGCGACTCGCATCCGGAGACCGCTACGCGGACGGGTGGAAGAGAGGCTGTGCAACCACGGCGAAATTTGCTCGTAGCCGGCGGTTGATTCCTCACCACACTGCATAGCCCAATCCACCATCTCATGCGTTTCTTGCTGCTGTTTCTGGCCTGTTTTTTCGTTGGCTCCGTCCTTGCGCCTTCGGCGTCTGCCCAAGATGCACCTTGGGCGGTGGGCAGCTGGAAAGGTGAACTCGTACTTCCCAACGGGGCGTTGGAAGTGATGCTCTACGTTGAAAACAACGACGGCGTCTTGGAAGGGAAAATGGACATCCCCGCGCAAGGCGCGGTGGGTCTGCCTGTCTCGAACGTAAGCGTGGACGGCGACCTCGTGCATTTCGAACTCGCGGTGCCGAATGGAACGGCCATGTTCGATGGCGAGCGAGATGGCGAAGGGTTCGTCGGCCAAATGTCACAAGGCGAGTTTACCACGACGTTTTTATTTGACCCCGCGGAGCCCGTCGACGAAGCTCCAGAGGCCACCGATACGCCAGGAGAGCCCTACGACGCCGAAGTCGATGGCGGTTCATTGTCTGGCACGCTCTTGCTTCCGGACGGCGATGGTCCGTTCCCGGTTGCCGTGATTCACGCCGGCAGCGGCCCAACGGACCGTGACGGCAATTCGGCCATGATGCCGGGCAAGAACAACAGCTTGCGCTACCTCGCCGAAGCCCTGGCCGCGGAGGGCATCGCGACGTACCGGTACGACAAGCGGGGGGTCGGGGCGAGCCTCAAGCCCGAAAACGAGTCCGACTTGCTGTTTGGCACC
>JBCDHV010000277.1:0-5678 GCA_038749615.1 Bacteroidota bacterium | reverse complement strand
GTCCGTCGTGCCGTCGAAGTCGATTTGTTTGAGGCGGAGCCGGTACACGTCAGGGGTGAGGTCGCTGAGGCGGTAGGCGTAGTCCTGCTGCTCGACCGTCGTGCCGGCACCTTCGATGAAGGTGACTTCGCGGAAGTCTTCGCCAGAGCCGGCGAGTTCGACGGCAAAGCCGGCGTTGTCGAGCTCCGTGGCCGTGGACCAGCGCATCAGCACGTCATCGCCATCGGCGAAGGCATCGACGAAGAGAAATTCGACTGGGAGAGCGACCGGGCCCGTCAGGTTGAAGTTGCCAGTGCCCGGATTCAGCTGCTTCCCTTGAGCCACGGAATTGTAAGCCTCTCCGGAAACGCGGAAGTACTGCGTGGTGCCTGCCGAAACGGGTGCGCTGGCGATGGTCCCATTTACACCCAAATTGCGGATGACCCCGCTAGTGAGTCCAGTGGTCCAGACCATGCCAAAGCCGCTGGCCGTGGAGGCGTTTGAGAGGCTGACAGTCATGTAGCCGCTGTTGGCCGGTGTGTACCGGTACCAGACCGACTGCTCGTCGTCGCTGATCAGAGCGTTGTTGGTAATTTCGTACTGCTCAGACGTCGCATCAACCGTGTTGAAGCTGTGCGTGAAGTTCGCCTGATCCACCACGACGGCGTTCGCGAAATTGTCGTTTGGTGGTGGGGCAAACCAGGAGAAGCCGGCGAGAAGACACAGCACAAACGCTGCGAGGGTTACCGTTCGTAACTCAGTGCGCATGAGACTCAGGATGGGGAGTGGAGCATGTGTGGTGTGCGATGCGCGCTCATTCCAAGATGGCCTCCTCCTACACGTGGCTTCGCTCTTTAATGTAGCTTCATAGAACTAGGAATCGCAAATGGGGCCACTTACTGCGTCGCACACTCAGTACTGACATGCTTGGCGAATTGGTTGAAGGTGAAGTCGGCCCGGCCAGCTTGGACGACATCGGCGATATAGCGGCGCGCCTCGCGGCACTGGCCGCCACGCCAGTACAGCATGGCGAGCACGCGTGGTTCGCCAGCGTGGCGGGCCACGGCTTCAGCCCGTGCGGCCGGCGAGACGAATACGCCGGCATACGCGAAGAGAAGAGCGAGATCAGCGTTGCCCGAGTCGATGCTCCGCCGGTATGTGGCGATCGCCCGGGCGGTGTCGCCGGCTGTCAGGTACAAACTCGCCAGCTCCGAGAAACTGCGCGCGTCGTTGGGTTGTACGGTGGTGGCCGTCTCGTACGCCGCGGCTGCGCTGTCTGGCAAGCCCAGCCGGTCCAAGGCACGAGATCGGTTCACTAGCACATCGGCGTGCGTGGGTTGCATCGCCCGGGCCGTGTCTGAGTAGGCAAGACTCTGGCGAAACCGCTGATCACGGTCTCCGGTCTCCTGAGTGTGCTCAGCCCACGAGGCGAGAATCGCACCCATGTTACGGGGAATACTGGGGTCGAGGGGAGCTGCTTGGCGGGCCGCCTGCGCCAAGCCGAGACTGCTAGCGAACAGGGAATCCCGCCGGCTACGGACGGAGTCGGCCTCGGCGGCCCGGATGATCAGGCCAGCCGCTTCGAGCGCGTAGCGCGTTTGTGGATCTCGGGCGAACGCTTGCTCGAATAGACGAACGCCTTCAGCCGGCTCCGCAGCGTTGAGATTTGCCCGGTACGCCAAGGCACTCGCTTCGAGCAGGGGGAGCGCCACAGGCGGGAGGGGCGCAAACGCAACGGCCAAAAGGCCAACGCCTGCCGCCGAGAGTGCAACCCTTCGGCGTGCCGAGGCCTGCCAGAGCACCCCCGCAATCCAAACAACGAGGACCCCAAGCCCACTCCACATCGCCAGCGCCATATCAGGATCGAGGACGGGCAGCATACGGGCCATCAAGACGGCACTCGCCATTCCAAGTCCGACGCCGATCCAACGCCGGCCGGCCGGCCGTTCTGAGGCCCATCCGGCAAACAAGAGGACTCCGGCCATCCAGGCCACCATGAGCACCAGCGATTGCTCGGCCGCCATCCGCCCGAAGCTTACCGCCAATCCGCCCGCAGCCAGCGCGGCTAGGCTGAACCGGACGTCCGGGAAGGCTTCGTCAGCCGCCGTAGACCCTCGCAGGCCCAACGCTCCGAGGGCACCAGCGCTCACCATGGCCAGGAGCCACGTAGAGGTCACCTCGAATCCCGTTTGTGCCTCCACGGTGCCGGCGGCGAGCATCGCCATGAGTCCTGCTACCAGCCACCGGTGGGACACGGGCTCCACCGGGCGAGGCGCGATCAGGGCGTACAGGCCTACGCCGGCCATCAATCCCATCCCGAAGCCTGGCCCGGCCAGGGCGGTCTCACCAAACAGGTAGGCCAGGCCAGTGGCCCCAGCCACCCCTCCACCAAGCGAACACGCTACGAGCACGATCGTGTCTCTTGCGGAGTTCAACCGTCCCAGCGCACGAAAGCCGCCCGCAAAGCCGGCCAGCAGCAGCGCGATCCATCCCAGAAGACCCAGGCTGCCCCGCTCGGCAAGGGTGTGAAGCACGGCGTTGTGCGCATGCCCGATGAGTACGCCGCCCTCGTACGTGCGAAGCTCGGCCGGGTAGTGCCGCTCGAATGTGTGACGGAGGGTTTCGGGACCGTGTCCTATCAGCCACCGGGCCGGCTCAGAGCGCACGACATCCAGCGATCCACGCCACATCATGACCCGCATCGCGCTCGACCGGTCGTCGACCTCCGTCATGCGGTCGAGTCCGCGAGGATCGGTCGGCGTCTGGTCTTGACGAGGGGTTTGATGCGTAAACCCGAGCAGGCCCGCCACCAAGACGAGGGCCGCCACGGCCGGCATCTTTCGCCCGATACGGGGGGCGACCAGTACGGCGAACAGCAGCCCGCCTCCCGCTAGCCCTAGCAAGGCTCCCCGGCTTTGGGTCAAGGCGAACGTGAACAGCACGGCCGACCACGCGCCGGCGAGCGTTCCCAGCGCAAACCCGCTCGCCACCGAACCGCCTACGCGCCGCGCGCCGCAAAACACGGCCAGTGCGGCCAGCCCTGCCGTACCGGCAAACGGTTGCAGCCCCCAGGCCGGAGCGAGGACTACTCCGGCACCGAGCAGCAGCAGCCGAGACGAACGCGAGAGGGTCTGCGCTTCACTCGTGAGCAAAGCCAGCCCAGCCAGCGTTACTGCCATGAGGTACGAGCCGGCAAACATCGGCCCGCCCAGCGTGGTCGAGAGCCGGGGCACGTCACCGTCATTCCAGTGTCTCGACCACGCAATCAGATCCTCCCCCGTAAACTGAAGGGCGCCGTAGAGAGACGCGCCGAAGCCGGCGATCAGCACGGCCCACAGCAGCCGCCGGACCTGGCCGGCCGTGCGTAGGTCAAGCAGCAGCGCAAACAGAAAGGTCAGTGGCCCGAAGGCCATCAGCAGGCCTTTGGCCTGGTAGAATCCGCCCCAGAAGCTGAGCGCAGGATCGCTCGACACCACGGTACTCAACACCCAACTGCCTGTCACGAGCAGGCCGGCCCACCCGACGGGGGAACGCAGCCGTCTCCGAAGGCCCTCCAGCGAAGGCCTGCGGTTCAGCAGCCACATGCCGGCCCGCCCGATCCACGCCAACCAGACGAGGAGCGCGAGAAAACGAACGACGGTCGATTGAACGAGGTCAAATGGCCGCATCCCATACACGTCGAACACGAGCGGTGAGAGTACGAGGGCAGCCAGCCAGCACGCTTCGGGAAGGCGGCGGAGCATGGGGTGGTGGTAAGCAACGGGGCAGGCAAAACACCTTGAGTGTGGTAGGGGAATCTACCTCAGACTTCCCGTATGTATCCAACGGCCCGACTATCATTCCACCGTTGCCCATACGTATACTAGTGCCCACTCGCCGATAGCCACCACCTATCGTTTTCCCCGCGTGTCTTCTTGGTCTTCCACAGAACGCGCTGTCTTGATGACAGCCTGCTATGCCGACGTCTTCGACTTTGCGATGACGCCGGGCGAACTGTGCCGCCGTCTCATCGGAGAGAAGGCAACGCAGGAACAGGTCGATCAGGCCGTGGCCCGCCTCGAAGGGGCAGCGCTGTCGATTCGGGGCGGATGGGTGACGCTGGCGGGCCGCGAACACTTGGCCGAACTGCGCCAGTGCCGGCAGGCCTTTGGGGAGGCGGTCTGGACCGACGCCCGCCGATACACCCGCTGGCTCAACCGCATTCCGTTCGTGCGAAGCGTCTCGGTGTCCGGGTCGCTCGCAGCCGACAACGCGGACGCCGAGGGAGACGTCGATGTGTTTTGCATCACGGCACCAGGCCGGCTCTGGGTGGCACGGATGTTCATCGTGCCGCTCTCCAAACTGACGCGGGTGCTTCCCGTGCGTTACCTCTGCCCGAACTATCTGGTCAGCGAAGGTGCGCTGATGGTCCGGGATCAGAACCTGTTCGCCGCGCACGAGGTGGTCCAGGCCAAACCCGTGTTCGGAGCAGCCGTCCATCGCCGCTTTCTGGAGGCGAACCGGTGGGCCAGCCACACGCTACCCAACGGATTCTTCGCCGCTCAGCAGGGCACGCCCGAACCAGATGCATCCGGCTGGCGCATGATCGATGGTATGCTCGATGCGCTGGGGGCAGATGCCGTCGACCGGTTCATTCACCGCACGTTTCTCGCGTTTTACCGCCGGCGGGCCGAACGCCGGGGCTGGAACTGGCCACGTATTGCCAGTGCCTACACGCGGGAGCAGTACACCGTGCCCGAAGGAGGGTACACGGACATCGTTCGCCAGCGCTTCCTCGGACGCGTTGAGCAGCGCCTCGGGCCAGCGTTCGTTCCCGATGCGGAAGCCTTGTTTGCCCGGGCCGCCGAGCCGGCCGGCGCCTACGATTGGTCTGGAGACTTTGAACAGCACTACGGAGCGGCGTAATGAAGGGGCGGAGCATCGGAGATGGTGAGGGGCGTCTGAGCGGCCCGGCGGAAGGCCCGTCTGTACTGTTGGGCCAAGCCTACCACTTGCGGTTCGATCCGAAACTCTGGGCCGGCCAGCAGCCCTACCCACCCCTTGGCTCCTTGTACGCGCTGAGCGTGCTACGCGAAGCCGGCTTCGACGTCCGCTTTCACGATTCGATGTTGGCGGAATCGGAAGCCGAGTGGGCCGGCGCGCTGGACCGCGAGACGCCTCGGTTTGCCGTGCTGTACGAGGACAACTTCAACTACCTCACCAAGATGTGCCTCCTGCGCATGCGGGAGGCCGCCGTGACGATGATCCAGGCCGCCAAACAGCGTGGCTGCACGGTGATCGTTGCCGGCTCAGACGCGACGGATCATCCAGAACCGTACCTGGACGCAGGGGCCGATTGGGTCATCGCCGGCGAGGGTGATCTGACCCTGCGTGAACTGCTCGAAATGCTGAGCACGGGCCAGCCAGTGAAGTCCGTACCGGGCCTCGTGTACCGGGGCGAAGCCGGCGAGACCGTCCGCACGATTCCTCGGCCGATTCTGCGCAACCTTGATACGCTCCCGCTGCCGGCGTGGGACCTCATCGACTTCGGCCGCTACCGGGCGTTGTGGAAGACCTCCGGTGTGGTCAACGCGACGTACGCGCTCAATCTCGTCACGTCCAGGGGCTGCCCGTATCACTGCAACTGGTGCGCCAAGCCGATCTGGGGGCAGCGCTACAACGCGCGCTCGCCCGAATCCGTAGTCGAGGAAATGGCCTGG
>JBCDHV010000276.1:0-5680 GCA_038749615.1 Bacteroidota bacterium | reverse complement strand
GCAGGCGCGTACGTGGCCTCGCAACTGGTCCGGTTTCCGAGGCGAGCCTTTTGGCTGCGGAGCATGCTCTTGTTGACGCTCGTCAACACCTTGCTGCTCTACATCTTGGCATTCCGGGCGATGGATGAACAGCGCCGGCTCCGCGTGCTGGATGCCGCAACGGCCTTCGCCTCGAACGGCGACGAACAGCTCGTTGAGGTGACGAAACGCACCCTCAGCCGGCTCGTCTCGGACCCCGCGGTCCAGACCGTAATCGAAGGCGCACCGAGCGCCGAACCGATTGCCTGGCCGCAAGACCGCAACTGGATCGAGGGCGTCCCGGTGGTGCTGCCTGCAACCTACCGCATCGACATGGCGCTCTTCGATGCAGAGGGCCTGCTCATCGATACGCGCTCGTTTGGCCGGCAAGACGACGTGCTCGAAGCCATGGGTGACGCGTACGTGCGCACGCAGCGGGCGTATGCGTCGTTGGCATCCAGCCGTCCGTCTGCGCTCATCCGCCCCGCTCCCGTCACCGATACCGATGCCTCGGCGTTCGAAGGGTTGGCTCCAGTCGGCGAGGCCGGCTGGGCGCTCGTGCGCGTCGAGCAGGAGCTGGCGTCGTACGCAAACGCTCAGTTGCGGGGGTACGCGACGGAGGAGAATCAGCTGGCCCTGGCCGAGTTCGAGAACGGCCGGCTCCGCCGCAGCGCAGGCAAGCCATTCGACCGGGTCCGGCTGCCGGCTGACGTCCGCCGGCGCCTGACGGAAACCGACGAGTTTTGGCGCACCGAAGACCTCCACGGCGATCAATACGCGACCTACTACCGGCGCTTTACCGCACGCCCCGAAGCCGGTACGCCCGGCGCGTTCTTGAATGTGGGCAAGCAAGTCGTGGTCGCGGCTCGCACGCGCGGTATCATTCCGTACGACCATCTCTACTACATCCTGCGCATCGCCATCGCCGGCTTGTGGTTGGGCGGCATCGTGTACGTCATTTCGTTCCTCGTTCGCCGGCAGCACCCGCGCCCGGCCGAGCGGTTCAGCTTCGGAGAGCGGGTGCAGCGGTCGTTCTTGACCGTGGGTGTCGTTGCCATCTTCTTGATGGGCTTCATCGGGCAGCAGGTCATCGTGCGGGAAAACCGAGGGGCCATTCAGAGCCGGCTCGAACGGCGCTTGGAGCGGGTCGAAAACATCCTGCGCCTCAACGCCCGGCCGGGCGAAGCGCTGGTGGACGCCCTCAACCGCATCCCCATCGACGACCTCAGCGAGCAGCTCAGCCTCGAACTCAACGTCTACGACGGCGCCAAGCTCATCGCCACGACGCGCACCCCGGACGAAACCCGCCGCCTCGTCGACCGCCGGCTGCCGGTCGAGGCCTTCGAAGCGGTCTACCTCGATGGCTACGAGCGCGCGTTCGTCCGCACCGACGTGCAACGCGGATATTCGTACACGATCGGGTACCGCGCCTTCTCGAACGACCGGGGCGAGCCGGAGCGCGTGATCGCTGTTCTGACGATTCCGGAGCAAGAGCGCATCCGTGAAGAGCGCAACCGGACGACGGCTTACCTGTTCGGGGCGTTGCTCTTGCTGCTGCTCGTCGTGCTCGGTACGGCGACGGTGCTGGCCAACGCGCTGTCGGGGCCGCTGATGCGGCTTCGGGGCAGCATGAAACGCCTCGGGAAAGGGGAGTACACCGGCACGTTGCCCGTCGAGAGCCGGGACGAGATTGGGGAACTGACCGAGGCCTTCAACGAGATGCAGGGGCAGTTGGCCGAGAGCCGGCGGCAGCTCGCTCAGCAAGAGCGCGAGTTGGCCTGGCGAGAAATGGCCCGCCAAGTGGCGCACGAGATCAAGAACCCGCTGACGCCGATGAAGCTGTCGATTCAGCATCTCCAGCGGGCGTATCCAGCGGTATCGGGCGACGGGGGTGTGGGCGAGCGAGGAGAGGCCGGCCGCTTCGACGGGCTGTTCCAGCGCATCACCAAGACGCTCATCGAACAAATCGACACTCTGGCGCGCATCGCCAACGAGTTTTCGACGTTTGCCCGCCTGCCTCGGCGGATGGTCGAGCCGCTCGATCTCAACGAAGTGATCGGTGAAGCCATCGCGTTGCAAGCCGGCGAGGCACACGTTGACATCGTTCCAGAGCTGGCGAGCGAACCGCTGGTCGTCGAGGGCGATAAGGAAGAATTGCGCCGCGCGTTCATCAATCTCATAAAGAACGCGCTCCAAGCGATGCCGGCGGGCGGAACGGTCACGGTGCGAACCCGTCTTGAAGGCGAAACGGCCCACGCGGAGGTCGAGGACACCGGCACGGGGATTCCTGAGGAGGTACGAGGCAAGATCTTCCAACCCAACTTCTCGACGAAGACCAGCGGGATGGGGCTCGGTCTCGCGCTCGTCAAGAAGACGGTCGATGCCATGAATGGCGAGATCGGATTCTCGACCGAAGAGGGCCGAGGCACCACGTTCTGGATGCACTTCCCCGTCCTGCGCCAAGAGCCCGTCATTTAGCCGCTTTCGTTCACTTCGCACGTATTCTCCATCATGCGCATTCTTGTACTCGGGGCCGGCGAGGTAGGGCGGGAGGTCGCTCGGCTACTGTCTTCCGAGGATCACGATGTGACCGTCGTAGACCAAGAGGCAGAGGCGTTGACGTTCATCTCGTCCCGGCTCGACGTGTTGACCGTCCAGGGCAACGGCACCAGCGTCGATGTGCTGCGGGAAGCCGGCATCGAAGAGACCGACATGATGATCGCGGTCACGAGCGTCGATGAAGTGAACATCATCGCCTGTATGATGGCCGCACGGATGGGCGTCGAGACGACGATCGCGCGTATCCGCTCGGGCGATTTCACGGGCCGAGGCAGCGTGCTCAAGGCGACGGACCTGGGCATCAGCCTCGTGATTCACCCCGAGGAAAGCACGGCGAACGACATCGTGCGCCTGCTCCGCCGCGCCAGCGCCACCGACGTGCTCCAGCTCGCCGACGGGCGAATGTTGTTGATGGGCCTGCGCGTCATGCCGGAGTCAAGTATCGTGGGCCGCCGGCTCTCAGAACTGGACGAGGTCATGCCGGACTTCGCCTTCCGCATCGCCGGCATCAGCCGCGGCATCCGGACCATCTTGCCACGCGGCAACGAGCGCGTCGTCCAAAACGACCAGATTTTTCTGCTCGCCGCGTCCGAAGATTGCAGCAGGATCGTCCGGGAAATGGGGCATCGAGAGGCACAGATTCGGGACGTGATGATCTTTGGCGGCTCGTCCGTCGGGGCCAACGCGGCGCATCAGTTGAGCCAGAACCGCAAGATGCGCGTCAAGCTCATCGAGCCCGACCGTGAACGCGCCGAACACCTGGCCGAACAACTGCCCGACGTGCTCGTGATCCACGGGGCCGCCTCAGACCTGGACATCGCCGTAGCCGAAGGCATCGCCGAGATGGACGCCTTCGTGGCCATCCGAGACGACGAGGCCTCGAACCTCGTGAGTTGCCTGATGGCCAAGCACTTGGGTGTCCACAAGACGGTGGCCCTGCTCTCGAATGCCGCCTACGTCCCGATCAGCCAGCGCATCGGCATCGACGCGGCCGTGAACATGAAGCTCTCGGTGTCGAAAGAGATTCTGCGGTTTCTCCGGGGGAATCACGTTCTGAGCGTCGCCACCGTACACGGCCTCAACGCTGAAGTCCTCGAACTCCGCGCCGAAGCCGGCTCGAAAGTCACCAAATCCCCCCTCCGCAAGCTGTCGATCCCCCACGGCGTCCTCCTCGGTGCCCGGGTGAGCGACCACGAAATCGAAATCGCCACCGGCGAAACCCAAGTCGAAGCCGGCGACCGCGTCATTGTCTTCGCGTTACCTAAGCGGGTGAAGGAGATAGAGAAAATGTTTAGTGTAGTCTAGTGTTTAGTGTCTGGTTTTCAGTGTTTGGCACTTCGGGAGCGGGCTTGATATTCCTCTAGTTCTTGGGCTGCGTTAGGAGGGCAGCTTGCCAGATTATTGTGCATGCAGATTGTCCAGCATGCCTTGCTGGTCAGGCTCATCTAAACACTAAAAACCAAACACTAAACACTATCCAAACTAAAAACTAAACACGAACTCTGTGAAACTCAGCGTCAACGTTTCCTCCGTACTAGGCGTGCTCGGTGCGCTCTGGTTTGTGCTGGGCGTGGTGATGTTGGTGCCGGCCCTCGTGGGCGTGCTGTACGGCGAGACAGCGGCGGCGTGGAGTTTCTTTTTGAACAGCGGGATTGGGTGTGGGGTTGGAGGTCTGGCGTGGTGGTGGTTTCGTCCGAAAGAGGAACTGGGTGTTCGAGAGGGTGTGGCCGTGGTGACGCTGTCGTGGTTGTCGCTGTCGCTACTGGGTGCCGTGCCGTTCGTGACCGCCGGCGTGCTGGCCAACTACACCGACGCCTTCTTCGAGACGATAAGCGGCTTCACCACCACCGGCGCGACGATCCTCGGCGGCGAGACCACGCCGCAAATCGAAGCCGTGCCGAATGCCTTTCTCTTCTGGCGGAGCCTCACGCACTGGCTGGGGGGCATGGGCATCATCGTGCTCACGCTAGCCGTGCTTCCTCTGCTGGGCGTCGGCGGGATGCAGCTCTTCAAGGCCGAGGCGCCCGGGCCTTCGGCGGACAAGCTCACGCCCCGTGTCAAAGAAACGGCCCGGCAGCTCTGGATGATCTACGTCGGGCTGACCGTCGCCCTGACGCTCCTCTTGCTGCCGGCGATGAGCCTGTTCGATGCCATCAACCATGCCTTGTCTACGATGGCATCCGGCGGGTTCTCGACGGAAAACGGCTCGGTGGGGCAGTACGGCTCCGCGTACATCGAGTGGGTGATCACGGTCTTTATGATGCTCGCCGGCATCAACTTCGCGTTGTTCTACCGCCTGTTGCATCAACAAGCCGGCTTCGCCGTGCGCGACCGCGAGTTGTGGCTCTACGGCGCGATCCTGTTCGGTGCCACGCTGCTGATCACGCTTGGGACGTACGCGCCTCTGGCCGGGCCTGATGGCTCGCTGACCTATGCGTCGTTCAGCGAGGCCCTGCGCCACGCAGCGTTTCAAACGGCGGCCATTATCACCACGACCGGTTTTGGCACGGCCGATTACGAGATGTGGCCCTCAATGGCGATGGGCGTCATCTTCCTGCTATTCTTCACGGGCGGCATGGCCGGCTCGACGGCCGGTGGCGTAAAGACGATTCGGCATTTGTTGCTCTACAAGAACTCGTACCGAGAGCTGCGCCGGCTCGTCCACCCGAGAGCGATCATCCCCTTGCGGCTCAACGGTGAGGTCGTGCCGGCCGATGTCATGCGCAACGTGCTGACGTTCATCGTGCTCTACGCGACGCTGCTCGCCCTCGGCACGCTCAGCCTCTCCCTGCTCGGCCAGGACCTAGCCACGGCCGCGAGTGCCGCGATGTCTTGCATCGGCAACGTTGGCCCCGCCTTCGGCACCGTCGGCCCCACCGAGAACTACGCCCACCTCCCCATGTTGGCCAAATGGGTCCTCTCGTTCCTGATGCTCGCCGGCCGGCTGGAAATCCTGACCGTCCTGGTGCTGTTTATGCCTACCTACTGGCGTCGCTGAGATTCACTGCGCTTATCTCTGCTTCGCGTGGCAGGTGAACGGGTGGCGGGTTGGCTCACAGTGTTCGCGTGGCAAGGGGACGGGTGGCGAGTAGCAGGTTGGCTC
>JBCDHV010000275.1:0-5691 GCA_038749615.1 Bacteroidota bacterium | reverse complement strand
GAAGCCGACGCCGGCACGGTGGCCGTCCGCCGCCACGGCGAAGGCGATCAAGGCGCATCGGACGTTCCTGGCTTTATCCAACGTGTTCAGGACGAGATTGCAGCTTCGCTCTCGAAACGGTGATGAATGAGCGTGTTTAGTATGTAGTGTTTAGTGTTTGGACCTCGATGGCACGGTTTCATCTCAGGTGAGGCTCGGCTTTCTCCAGCCACACCGACGGTCATCCCTGCCTCTCAGCCCCGTAAGCACTAAACACCAAACACTAAACACTAAACACCAACCCCCACATGACCCGCCTTTCCTGCATCGTGCTTGCGTTCTTGTTCGCCGTCTCGGCGCACGCGCAAGACTTGTCCGTCAGCGCGACGGTCGATGAAACGACGGTGGCGGTGGATGCAGACGTTCGGTATCGGATCGAAATCCGAGGAGGGACCTATTCCAACGTGGAGACGCCCCAGGCTCCGTCCGCGGAGGGCCTTCGGTTGGTGGGCAATCTCCCGCTCACAGAGCAGAGCGTGAGCTACGTCAATGGCGAGCTGACTCAGAGCATCTCGTTTTCCTGGCGCTTCCGGCCAACCCAACAAGGCGAAGCCACCATTGGAGCGGCGTCCGTTACGGCCGGCGGACGCAGTTTTACCACCGAGCCGATCTCTCTGACCGTCGTGGATGCCATCTCGAACGAGGAGGAAGATGTGACGGTCCAAGAGGTGCAAGACACCGATGCGTTCATCCGGCTCAAGCCGAGCACGCGGTCGATTTTTCAGAATCAGCAATTGACGATTGCCTACGACCTGTATTTCCGCGTCGGGGTACAGCTGCGTAGCAGCCGGCTCGCCGATTCGTGGGATGCCGAAGGCTTCTGGCGCGAGGATCTCCACGTCAACCAGCCCACTGCGATGCGGCAGGAGGTCATCAACGGGCTGCGGTACAACGTCGTCACCCTGAAGCGCGTCGCCGTTTTCCCGACGCGTGCCGGCATGCTCATGATCGAGCCGCTGCGCATCGAGACGGAGATTGCCCTGCCGTCTCGGAGCGGACGCGTGTTCGATAGCTTCTTCTCGCGCTCGCCGGCCCGGTTTAAGCCGGCTATCGTCGCCTCGCCAGGGCTCGAAGTGAACGTACAGCCGCTTCCGAATGGAGCGCCGGCGTCGTTCAGAGGCGCCGTTGGCTCTTACCGCCTGCGTACCAACGTCGACCGCCGTGACGTGAGCACGGGCGAACCCGTAACCCTCACAGCTACCGTGAGCGGCCGAGGCAATATCGCGACCTTGCCAGAACCCGTCCTGGAGCTGCCGTCGATGGTCGATCAATACAACGTGCGCCTCGATGACGACATCACGCGGGCCGGCTCGACCGTCAGGGGATCGAAAACGTTCACGTACACCCTCGTCCCCAACAGCAGTGGCTCGCACACGATTCCGGGGCCTGTGTTCACGTTCTTCAACCCGGAATCCGGCCAATACGAAGCCGACCGAGGCCCGGCGATCACGCTGAACGTTACTGGATCCGTAGCGCCGGCCACCTCGCGCATCACAGACACCCGGTTCCCGGCGAATGATATCGCGGATGTGCTGCCCTTCACCCATTTCCAGCGTACGGCGGCTGGCCGGCCCCTGCATGAAAACTGGTTCGCGTACCTCGGCGTTGGCCTTCCGTTGCTGTTACTCCTCGGCTATGCTGGGTACCGGCGCTTTACGCGTAAGTTGGAGACGGATGTCGAGTTTGCCCGCAACCGCCGTGCTCATCCGTTAGCGAAGAAACACCTCAAGGAAGCCGAACAACTCCTTCAGATGGGCCGGCACCGCCTGTTTTACGAAGAGATCAACCGGGCGCTTCTCGGCTTCATTGGTAACCGCATCAACGCTCCGGTTTTGGGACTGACCCACGTCCAACTGGGCGACCTGCTGATCCAGCGAGGGGTGGACGTGTCCATCGCTCGTGAATTGGTCCACCTCCGCAACGAAGCCGATGCCGCTCGGTTCAGCCCGGTCGCCCCGCCTCGAGAGAAACAGGAAACCGCCGCAGACCGTGCCGCCGGCCTGATCGCGGACATCGATGAAGGGTTGAAATGAGACGGGCGTTCGCTTCAATTCGCAGCACTGCCGCCGGGTGGATGGTGCTCGGCCTCGCGCTGATGGCTCAACCGGCCTCAGCTCAACCGACGGTCGAAGAGACGTTCGATCAGGCGCTGGAAGCCTACGAGGCCGGCGAGTATGCACGAGCCCTTACCTTGTTCGAGCAGATCGAAGATGCCGGGCTGGAGAGCGGCCCGCTGTATTACAATATCGGGAACGCCCACTTCCGGCTCGGGCAACTCGGCCCCGCGGTGCTGAATTATGAACGGGCGCGCCGGCACATTCCGCTCAGCGAGGAGCTGCAACACAGTGCGGAGATCGCTCGCCGGCAGACCCAGAATGACGTCCCGTTTCTGCCTCGCCCCTTCTGGGTCCAATGGTGGACATGGCTGGTCGCCCACCTGCATCCGATTGGGCTGTTCTACATCGGGTTCTCGTTTTACCTCGTGACGGCGATTCTCGTGGGGTACCGCATCCATCTAGGCCGGCCCCACGCGTGGGCACGCCGGATCGGCGTCTTGACCGGCCTGTTTGGCCTGCTCTTCTTGGCCGCAGCCTGGTTGGCGAGCGCGCGAGGCGACGTCGCCCCCTCAGCCGTGGTGATGCAATCCAACGTCACCGTCCGCACGCAGCCCGACCTCGATGCCGGCTCGTCAGAGACCATACACGAGGGCCTCCTGATCGACATCGTCGACCGCGCCGATGACTGGCTCTACATCTACCTCCCCGATGGCACCACCGGCTGGATTCCAGTTGCCGCGGTAGAAGAGATATGATGGGGTTTAGTTTTTAGTGTTTGGTGTTTAGAGGTCAAACTGGATCGCATGAAATGCTTAGGCACGGAACGCCACAGAAAGCCAGGGAGGATAAGTTTGCCGAAGAGGACCAGCGCAGGGTTAGCTGGCTTGCATCCGGAGTACTAGACACCAAACACCAAACACTAAACCCCGATGGAACCCCATGTACTGCGCCCCGGCGGGACGGGCTGGATCGAAGTCGTTGCTGGATCTATGTTTAGTGGCAAGACCGAAGAGTTGATTCGGAGGCTTCGGCGGGCCAAAATTGGCAAACAGCGGGTCTCGATCTTCAAGCCGGCCGTCGACACCCGGTACAGCGACGACGCCGTCGTTTCCCACAACGACACCGCCATTCCCTCTGTACCGGTTCACACGGCCGATCAGATCATCCTGCTGGCCTCTGACGCAGAAGTAGTAGGAATCGACGAAGCACAGTTCTTCAGTGGCGAGCTCGTCAAGGTGGCCGAGACGCTAGCGCGCCAGGGCAAACGGGTCATCATCGCCGGCCTCGATCAAGACTACCTCGGCCGGCCGTTCGAGCCGATTCCCCAGCTCATGGCCGTCGCCGAGTACGTGACCAAGCTGCATGCCATCTGTGTCATCTGCGGAGCGCCGGCCAACCATAGCCAGCGCCTCGTTGCCGATGACTCACGCGTCGTTCTCGGTGCATCCGAGACGTACGAGCCCCGGTGCCGGAAGCACTTCCTCGGGAATTGTGATGGATGAGGAACGGTGCGATTTAGCCAGACGGGATCGAGAAGCTCGGTTTCCAGCGCCCACCGTTGGCTCTTGATCAGCAGAGGTAGACCCCAGAACCCTTCATAAATCATACATCATACATCCCAAATCATCATTCCCCTTCATGCTTTTGGTTGAGTTCAAGGCTCGCTGTGCCGACCTGGACGCCGTCCACGAGAAGATCCAGGCGCTAGACCACCGGTTCGTGGGTGAAGACCACCAGATCGACACCTATTTCGAGGTACCGAACGGCCGGCTCAAGCTGCGCGAGGGGACGATTGAGCACACGCTGATCCACTACCACCGCGACGAGCCGGCGGGGCTCAAGACATCGACCGTCACGCTCTTCCGCCCACAATCCACCGGCCTGGGCGATGTGCTTCAAGCGGCACTGCCCGTCCAGATCGTCGTCGACAAGCGCCGGGCGATCTACTTCGTCGGTAATGTGAAGCTGCACCTCGACTCGGTGAAGGGGCTTGGCACGTTCGTCGAGGTCGAGGCGATCGATCAGGACGGCTCCCGCTCGCATGCAGAGCTGGCGCGGCAATGTGAACACTTCAAGCAGGTGCTCGGCCTCCGTGACGAAGACCTGGTCGCCGGCTCCTATGCCGACTTGTTGCAGGCGCTTCAGACTCGGTGACGCGTCCCGTTGCGCCCCCGAATCTTCACTGCCTCGGCGTGCCAGCGGTGCTAGATTCCTGCTACACCCGCTGCACCCCTCCTCTGCCCACCACCGGCGATGTTTTTCAACTCCGTCGAGTTTCTAATCTTCTTCCCGGTCGTCGTTGGCCTCTATTTCGCCACGCCGCACCGGTTTCGGTGGATTCTGCTGCTGGCTGCCAGCTACTACTTCTACATGGCCTGGGAGCCGGCCTACGCGCTCCTCATTGCCGGCTCCACCGTCGTCGACTATTTCACGGCTCGCGCCATGGGCAGCCGAGCCACCAAACGGGAGCGCCGGCCTTTCCTTTGGCTGAGTCTAGCCGCCAACCTCGGGCTCCTCGGCTACTTCAAGTACGCCAACTTCTTCGCCGGCAGTCTCAACGCGCTACGCGTCCTGCCTGAAGTCCCCTACCACGACTTCCTGCTGCCCGTCGGCATCAGCTTCTACACGTTTCAGACGCTCTCCTACACCATCGACGTGTATCGAGGCGCACGCGATGCCGAGCGGCATTTCGGTATCTTCGCGCTGTACGTGTCGTTCTTCCCCCAACTCGTCGCCGGCCCGATCGAGCGCTCGACGCGCCTGCTGCCCCAATTCTTCGAGCATTACGGATTCGATTACGAGCGCGTGGCCAGCGGCCTCCGCCTGATGCTCTGGGGCTTCTTCAAGAAAGTCGTCATCGCCGACCACGTCGCAACCTACGTCGATGTCGTCTACAACAGCCCGGCTGATCACACGGGCCTGACCGTCTGGATCGCGACGTACTTCTTCGCCTTCCAGATCTACTGCGATTTCTCCGGCTACTCGGACATCGCCATTGGCACCGCGCGGGTCATGGGCTACGAGCTGATGGACAACTTCCGCCGGCCCTACTTCTCGAAGTCCATTGCCGAGTTCTGGCGGCGTTGGCACATCAGCTTGTCGACCTGGTTTCGGGACTACGTGTACATCCCGCTTGGCGGCAACCGGGTCTCGAAAGGCCGGTGGTACGCCAACCTGATGATCGTCTTCCTCGTCAGCGGGCTCTGGCACGGGGCAAACTGGACGTTCGTCGTCTGGGGCGGCTTGCACGGCCTCTATCTCGTGGTAGGCCTGGTGACCCAGCCGGCACGAGACCAAGCGTGGAGCCGGGTGGTGAGCAATCAACAATTGCAGCGAATGAGCTTTTTGCCTTCCGGCGCGACGGTGCGCAAGTGGGTGGCCGTCTTCGTCACGTTCCACCTCGTGGTGCTCGCCGGGGTCTTCTTCCGCGCGGCCAACGTCGGCGAGGCGTGGTTGCTGCTCGGCAACATGTTCCAAGCCGGCCCGATGCTGCCGGCGCTTCCTGTGTTTGGCAATTTCGAGTTGTTGCTCGCGTTTGCCGGCATCGGATTCATGGAACTCGTTCACCTGAGCGAACGAACCGAGACTATCGTCG
>JBCDHV010000274.1:0-5695 GCA_038749615.1 Bacteroidota bacterium | reverse complement strand
GCAGACCGTGTGGAGGCGCTTCTCCTCGACGATGTCGAGGACGCCTTTGTACGTTTCACCATACGGAAGCCGCACGCGGAGCCAATCGGGCCGGCGGCCACGCGTCGTGCTCGGGGCCGGCGTCGTGATCGTCGGGAGCTCCAGAAAACCGTCGGCGTCTGGCGTGAGTACGGGCTTCGATGCCGTCTTCAGCTTGATTTGGCCAGGGCGGCGTGGCGTCCGAGTCTTGGTGGTCGTTTCGGGCATTCGGGGTCGTATCGGTAGGAGTGCAAAACGCAAGAGACACGAACCTCCGAGCCTGGACTGCGGTTCCTTGGATGCGCCTGAGCCGGCGACGCGTGAAAAGCCAGTGAGGGGCAACTGGAACCGGTTCCAGCCGGTATCATGGATTCGAGGCATCAGGACTTGATTTATCCATCTCGGGAGTGCGATCCTGACTGCCTACCACCATGCTACCCGCCCACCATTAACCGGCACCGCTATGGAAGCACCCACGGTTTCGCGCATGACGGCTGATCAAGTCTGGCCGACGCTCGAAAAACATATCCTCGCGGACGGGATGCACATGGTTCTCGACATGAAAGAGAGCCAGGGCGTCCGCCTGATTGATCGATTGACGCAGCGGTCGTACCTCGATCTCTTTACGTTTTACGCGTCGAACCCGCTCGGCATGAACCATCCAAAGCTCCGCAGCGATGCGGCGTTTCTGGAGCGGCTCATGGATGCGGCCCTCAACAAGGTGGCCAACTCGGACATCTACACGACGCACATGGCCCGGTTCGTCAACACGTTCAGCCGGGTAGGCATTCCTGAGTATCTGCCGCATGCGTTCTTTATCTCCGGTGGCGCGCTCGCCATCGAGAACGCGATGAAGATTGCCTTCGACTGGAAGGTTCGGCAGAACTTCCGCAAGGGATACCGGGAGGAGAAGGGGCATCAAATCATGCACTTCGAGCAGGCGTTCCACGGGCGCAGTGGCTACACGATGTCCGTGACGAACACGGTCCCGATGAAAACGGCCTACTTCCCGAAGTTCGACTGGCCCCGCGTCGTCAACCCGAAGGCTAACGCCCCGCTTACACCGGGCAACATTCACTGCATCGAGGAACTGGAGACGTTGGCCGTGGCGCAGATGAAGCGGCATTTCCTTGAGCGCCGGGACGACATCGCCGCCATCCTCATCGAGCCGATCCAGGGCGAAGGGGGCGACAACCATTTCCGGCCGCAATTCCTGCAAACCCTGCGCGACTTGGCCGATGAGAACGATGCACTCCTGATCTTCGACGAGGTACAGACCGGTGTCGGCCTGACCGGCACGTTCTGGGCCCACCAAGGCCTCGGCGTCGAACCTGACATTCTGGCCTTTGGCAAGAAGACACAGGTGTGTGGCTGCCTCGCCGGCCGGCGCGTCGACGAGGTGGAAAACAACGTCTTCGAACTCTCCAGCCGCATCAACTCGACCTGGGGCGGCAACCTCGTCGACATGGTCCGCTTCGACCGCATCCTGGAGATCATCGAGGAAGACCAGCTCGTCGACAACGCGGCCCAGGTGGGCGAGCACTTGATCAGCCGGCTTCACGATCTCGCGGACAAGTATCCGGACCACGTGATGAACCCGCGCGGCCAAGGCTTGATGTGCGCGTTCGATCTCAAGACGCCTGAACTCCGGGACCGCGTACGCCACATGGCCTACGAGCACGGCGTCATCATCCTTGGCTGTGGCCACGCAGCCCTGCGCTTCCGGCCCAGCCTGGCCGTTACAGCGGCCGACATCGACGAAGGCATCGACGTGCTGGACCGCGTCATCGGCCAAGTCACTCACTAGTTGGCCCCAGTTGGCACAACGCGTGGAAAAGGCTCTGTTCAGATAAGGCCGGCCATCGATGCAGACGATGGCCGGCCTTTCTCGTGCTACCGGTAGGAGTTTTGTAGGCCGAGCCCGCCATGCCTGGCCGGTCTGGGCAACGCTTGGCCCATTGCTCACCCCAGCTGAAAAAAGCTACGACGAGCCCGGCCTACAAAACTGCGTGCTTCACGGTGCTCTCATCCTGAGATCACGGACCGGACGGCCACCCCTCCACGGCTGTCCGTGAGCCTGGCGAAGTATGTGCCTGGCCGCAATGCGTGGCCCCCGATGCGAATGGAGCGTGATTCGCCCGCCGGCACGCGCCCCTCGAACACGACGTGGACTTCCCGCCCGAGCACGTCGTACAACGCCAGCCGAACGTCGGCGTCTTCCGCGACAGCAAACGTCAAAGTCGCCTCCGTCTCGAAGGGATTCGGATAAACAGGGGCCAGTGCAAGCCGGCTGGACGTCGGCACCTCGACCTCCACCGTTTCGCTGTACCTCACGGTCCCATCCAGATCGATCTGCCGGAGCCGGAAGGCATGGAGCCCAGGAACGAGATCGGCTACCTGAAAGGCATAAGTCTGAGGCTGGTCTGTGGTGCCGGCTCCCGTGACAAATCCCACATCGACGAACGAACTCGACTGATACCGGTGTTCGATGACGAACCCGGCGTTAGCCGTCTCACTGTGGGTCGACCAGCTGAGCCTAGCCTCCGTGTTAGACAATCTCACGTCGAAGCCGGCCCACTCGACGGGCAGAGCACCCAGAAAATCACCGGGATAATCGACTCCGTTGGCGTCACAGCAGTCAGCGCCGTTTTCTTCTTCGAGCACCCAGTTGGAGGCAACATCGAGGATATCGGCGATGCACGCGGCTTTCGCCGTACATCCAGGGCCTTGGTACATCCCCAGGTCAGCGTCGGGCTCTGTGGGGTGGAAATCGACGAGAAAGCTGATGACCTCAGCCGGCGGCTGGTTCTCCGTGCTGTTTCCATCGGTCAGGAGCGCCGCCAGCCACGTGGTGGGTGCTTTGATGTCGCCTTGGTACGCGTAGATTTCCTCGTTCGATTGGCTGAGACTCCACGTCAACGTCCCGACAAACGCTACGCTGCCGACGTTGGCTACGGGTGTTGCGCCCTTGCTCTGGCTCCCCGTCTCGACGATGACGATTTGACCGAATGGGACGACGCCCCCCGTCGTGTTCGTCCACGTGAGATCCCCCTCGGACTGAAGAAACGCACCGCCCGTGTAGCGCGATTCAGTGAAGTAGATCACTTCTCCGTCGGGAATCGGCGCGAGGACCGCGAAGGCGAATCCGTCGCCGGCATCTACGTCGCCCGGGCTCCCGTCTCCTCGGTACCCGATGAACATGATGTCGCCGCCGGCCAGCTGAGCCGGCGCAGGCAGGGAAAGCGCCCATGCAAACGCCAGGGATAACACTAGAAGTCTACGCATATCCGGGTGAGGTTGGAGACGGATCGCCTTCCGCTTCCTCGTAGCACGGAGAGCTGTCCATCACCCAGACTACAGGCGGCCCGGAGCACATCGTAGGACCACTTTGGAGGAAATCTCCAGACCGATCCACACCTCGTCCCGGCTCAGCGTTTTGGCTCACACTCGCGAATTCTATTTCGCTCTTCGAACGTCGTTTCGAGTGCAGCGCGAACTGGACTTCGCACTTGGATCTTTCAGAATTTTCGTTTAAGTCAAATAAAGACAAATATCTATAAATAATGGCACAGGTTTAGAAAAGTAGGAGAGGCACATCTGAAGCGCCTTTCACCTAATCCTGTGATCTGATGTACGACCTGTTTGAGACCGCATACGGACCTACCTACGAGGCCGAATACGACGGCGACTTCGAGTACGAAATCGATGGCCCGTTCTCGGCGGAGGCTGAGATGGCCCTGGCGGCCGAACTCCTGACGGTGTCCTCAGACGAGGAGCTAGAGCAATTCCTCGGAAAGCTCTTCAAGAAGGTGAAGCGCGGGCTCAAAAAGGTGGCTCGTCCGCTTGGCCGGATCCTCAAGCCGATTGCCAAGAAGGTCCTGCCCATCGCGGCGGGAGCCCTCGGCTCCGTGTTCGGCGGGCCAGCTGGAGGCATGATTGGCAGCTCGCTCGGGTCGCTCGCGGGGCGGGCCTTTGGGCTCGAACTCGAAGGCATGAGCCCGGAAGACCAGGAGTTCGAGGTAGCGCGGCGCTTCGTCCGCTTTGCCGGCGAGGCCGCCCGTACCGCCGGCCGGATGCAAGACCAGGGCCCCAACGGGGAAGTGGCCAAACGGGCCGTCAAGGCCGCTGCGCGGATACACGCCCCTGGCCTTCTGAAACCTCGGATCGCACGCGCATTCGCCCCCTCGCGGTCCCGTTCGGGCCGCTGGGTCCGTCGTGGCCGCAAGATCATCGTCATCGGGGCCTAGCCCCTAGCTGGCAGGGGTAGGCGCTCCCAAGCACTTCGCCTCTCCAGCCCTACCCACAACCAAGACTCAACCAACAAAGCCATGCATGACCTGGACCGCACCCTGAACGAACTGGAAGCGTCGTACGACGACCATGAGTTCGAAGCCGAGTACGCATACGACGACGAGTTCGAAGCCGAATACGACGACGAATTCGAGTTCGACGGCGAGTTCGAGGCCGAGTACGACGACGAATTCGAGGCTGAGTACGACATGGAGTTCGAGTACGACGACGAATTCGAGGCCGAATACGACATGGAGTTCGAATTCGAGACCAATGGCGTGTTCGACGAAGAGATGGAAGCCGAGCTGGCCAACGAGCTGCTCACGGTCAGCAATGACGAGGAGATGGAGCAGTTTCTCGGCTCGCTCTTCAGCGCAGCGCTGCCCGTGGTGTCCAAGATCGCAAGCAAGGCCATCCCGATTGCAGCCAAGGTTCTGCCTAAAGTGGCTAGCGTGGCCGGGAATGCGTTCGGCTCGCTGATCGGTGGAGGTTCGAGCAGACGCCGGCCCGTCCGCCGGCCGGTGTACCGCCGCCCCACCCGCCGGCCTCGCTATCCGCGCCGCGTATACCGCCGCCCCACGCGCCGCCGGCCGGCCTATCGCCGTCCGAGCTACCGTCGGCCCGTCCGCTCAAACTGGAGCATGGCCCGGCGATACGGGCGTCAGTTCCTGCGCTCGAACACGGGCCGCGCGCTCGTCGGCGGGCTGCGCTACACCGGCCGGCGCGTGTTGCCTGCCTTCGGGGGTGACGTGGCTGGATATGGCGCACGCTACTTCGGTGGTCATCAGCCCACGTGGCGGGCCTTCGGGCGCGACGTTGGGCGCGTAGCCTCCCGGGCCTTCGGCCTGGAACTCGAAGGCTTGAGCCCAGACGAGCAGGAGTTCGAGGTCGCCAAGCGCTTCGTACGGCTCGCCGGCGAGGCCACGAAACAAGCGATGATCGCCCCAAAGGTGGCGCCGCCCAAGGCCGTCGTCAAGCAGGCGCTCAAGATCGCGGCGCAGAAACACGCGCCAGGGATCGCCCGCAAGATGACAAAGCGCCAGATGGCATAAATCCGGCTCCGGCCTCCCTCACTCCGCTCGTTCCTACCGTCTCGACCCATGGTCTCCTCGCTGCTCAGACAAGAGGCAGAAGCCCTGCTCGCCCGGCTCGACCGCGTGCGGCCGTTCGGGCTGCAGATGCCCATGCCAGCCGCAGCGGCCCCCAGTGCCGAGGCCATGCGAGCCATCGAGCGCTACCTGGTCAAGGGCCGGCGCGCGCTCCGGAGCCGGGTGCTGCGGTTCATCGGCCAACTCGATGCCGGCGGGCCTGATGCGCAGCTGCAGCGGCGCTTCGTGCTGCTCAAGCTGCTCTTCAACCGCGTGCTCACCCAGTTCGATCTCTTTGC
>JBCDHV010000273.1:0-5702 GCA_038749615.1 Bacteroidota bacterium | reverse complement strand
GCCGATGCGCGACGGCACCCAGCTGTTCACGTCGATCTACGTGCCCAAAGACGACTCGCGGACGTACCCGATTCTTTTTCAGCGGACGCCCTACGGTGTCGGGCCGTACGGCGAAGGCGTGAAGCCGTCGCTGGGCCCGTCAGAGTCGCTCATGCGGGACGGGTACGTGTTCGTGTACCAAGACGTGCGTGGCCGGCTGATGTCCGAGGGCGACTTCGTGGCCGTCCGTCCGCACATCGCTGACAAAAAACCGGGCGATATCGATGAGAGCACGGACACCTACGACACGGTCGAGTGGCTGCTCGAAAACGTGCCGAACAACGGCCGCGTCGGCGTGTGGGGGATCTCGGCACCGGGGTTCTACGCCACGCACGCGCTCATCGACGCGCACCCGGCCGTCGTGGCCGTCTCGCCGCAGGCCCCCGTGACCGACTGGTGGATCGGCGACGACCGCCGGCACAACGGAGCGTTTCAGCTCCAGGCTACGTTCAGCTTCATCTCCTACTACGGCACGCCTCGCCCGGAGCCGACGAGCCAGCAGGCCGCCAGCTTCAGGGACTACGGTACGCCGGACGGCTACAATTGGTACCTCGGCCTTGGCCCGCTAGAGACGGTCAACGAGCGCTTTTTCGGCGGCCAGAACCAGCTCTGGCAGGAGATCATCGAGCATGACACGTACGACGATTACTGGCAGGCCCGCACGCCGCTCCCACACCTCAACGACGTACAGCCGGCCGTGCTAGTCACCGGCGGCTGGTTCGACGCACAGGACCTGTACGGCCCGCTCAAGACCTACTCGACCATCGAGGGGCAGAATGCGACGCCGTCGTACCTCGCGATGGGGCCGTGGTGGCACGGCGCGTGGGCACGCTCGGCCGGCGAGAGCTACGGCGACCTGTACTTTGCCCAGGAAACGGCCGTGTGGTACCGCGAGAACATCGAGGCTCCGTTCTTCAAGGCCTACCTCAAAGGCAACGGAGAGCCTGACCTCGCCGAGGCTTCGGTCTTCATGACGGGCGCCAACCGGTGGCGCTTCTTCGACGCGTGGCCCCCGCGTGCTGCCCGCGAGGCGGAGCTCTACCTTCAGCCTGATGGAGGCCTCGGCTTCGATGCACCGACGGTGGCCGGCGCTTTTGAGGAGTATGTCTCTGATCCGGCGACGCCTGTCCCCCATACCGACAAGATCGTGATCCGCCGCGACGACGCGTTCGTCGTGCAAGACCAGCGGTTCGCCAGCACCCGGCCCGATGTTCTCGTGTTCGAATCGCCCGTGCTCGAAGAAGACGTGACGCTGGCCGGCGACCTCTTCGCCTCGCTTTTTGTGACGACGACGGGCACCGACGCCGACTTCATCGTCAAGCTCATCGATGTCTACCCGGGCGACTACGAATGCCGGCTGCCCGATGCCGAATGCTCCGTCCCCATGGGCGGATTCCAGCAACTCGTCCGTGGCGAGGTGATGCGAGGCAAATTCCGGGACAGCTTCACAGACCCCGAGCCGTTCACGCCAGGCGAAGTCACTGAGGTGACGTTCGACATGCAGGACGTAGCGCACACGTTCAAGCGCGGGCATCGCATGATGGTGCAGGTCCAGAGCTCGTGGTTCCCGATGGTCGACCGGAACCCGCAGCAGTTCATGGAGATCGCCAAGGCGGTGGACGAGGATTACCAGAAGGCCACGCACCGAGTATTCGTTTCGCCGGAGCACCCGTCGCATCTTCGCGTCCGGGTGCTCGACTGAGTGCGGACCGCGGAGTAGATGGTGTTTTGTAGGTGTGAACCGAGCTGAGTATGTGAAGCTGTAGGTGGGCGTCAGCCGAGACCTGTAGGACGAACGCGCAAGCTGGTGTGGGCTCTTTTAGGGCACAGGGCCGGGCCCTATATTCTTCATCTCCCAACGTCCAACGGAGGCTACGAGGGCGTGGAGGAGATACAGATCTATCGTCCACTTCATCACTCGCCTGCGTGCATCTGTCTTGAGATTGGCAGGCCGCGGCGACGGAGGCAACCTATCTTGACATGCAGGCTCTTCCCACCGAAGAACGCCGCCGGCTGGAGGCTCTCGAGTACTATGGAGGGCTCGAAGGCCCGCCGGACCGTACGCTCGACCGCGTAACTGCCCTCGCGGCACGGGTTTACGATGTACCCATCACGTTCGTCTCCCTGCTCGATCACGAGACGCAGGTCTTCCGCTCGTGCCACGGCGTGTCCATCGACCGAACGGCGCGCGAAGGCTCTTTTTGTGACCACACCATCCGCCAGAGCGACGTGCTCATCGTGACCGATGCCAGCACGGACGAACGGTTCAGCGCGCATCCGTTCGTAGCCGGCCCGCCGCATCTGAAGTTTTACGCGGGCGTGCCCCTGAAATCACCCGATGGCGTGAACTTTGGCACCCTCTGCTTGATGGACGTGCAATCCCGGACGCTCGATGATGAGCAGTGCCGGACGCTCGTCGAACTGGCCGAGATCGTGGTCGACGAACTCAACCTTCGACGGGAGTTTGGAGCACGGGAGGCCGCCGAAGCTGAGCTGCGGGCCCGCGAGCAGCGGTTTGGGGCCTTGCTCCGGCACTCGTCCGATTTGATTCTGGTCCTCGACGAGGAGGGCATGCTGGTGTATGCCTCCCCATCGTCCGAGGCCATCATTGGGCAGCAGCCGGTTGAATTGCTGAACACGTCGGCGTTCTCCTACATCCACGATGAAGACGTGGTAGGCGTTGTCGAGGCCTTTAGCCGGGCCGGCACGGAAGCTGGCCGCATCGTGCTCGGGACGTTTCGGTGGCGGCACCGGGATGGGCAGTGGCGCTACTTGGAAGCCATCGGCACCAACTTGCTGCACGAAGCCTCGGTATCGGGTTTGGTGGTGAACGCCCGGGACGTGACGCAGAGCCGGCGCTACGCCGAAGAGCGCGCTGCCCGCGAACGGGCCGAAGAGCTGCTCCGCCTCAAAATGGCACTGCTCGACAACATGAGCCACGAACTCCGCACGCCGCTCGTCGGGATGCTTGGATTTTTGGAACTGCTCGAAGACGAAGTGGACCAGGAGCAGCAGCAACTCGTACAGCCGCTGCTTGCCAGCACGCGCCGGATGCAGAGCACGGTCTCGTCCATGCTCGATCTAGCTCACTTGGAAGGTGGCCTGCGCAAGATGAACACCGAAATCATCGACGTGGCCCCGCACGTCGAGGAAATCGCGTCGGATTACCGGGAGCAGGCGCGCCGGAAAGGCATCGAACTGACCGTCGAAGCCAGTCCTGGCCTCGACGCTGCGGCCGACTGTGCGGCCCTGCGCCGGGTGCTCGACCATCTCATCAATAATGCCGTCAAGTTCACCGACATCGGTGGGGTCTACGTGACCGCTAGGCTCAGTCCGAAAGGCGTACGGATCGACATCAACGATACCGGTGTGGGCATCAGCCCAGACTTCTTGCCGGAGCTGTTCGACGCTTTCAAACAGGAATCCCTTGGCCATGCCCGGACGCACGAAGGCAGCGGCCTCGGCCTGACTCTGACCAACCGGCTGATCAGCCTGATGGGAGGCCGGCTCCAAGTCGAGAGCACGAAAGGGCAGGGGAGTACCTTCAGCGTCTGGCTCCCTTGCAAGCCGGTAGCCCAGCCGGTGATGGCCGGTAGAGGCTAATGCTTCGAGGGTAGAGCGCCCCTAGCTTGAGAATCGTCCAGGAAGAACCCAACTGCACGTTCTCCGCCGCTCGACTCGTTCTAGAGTAGCTCGGCTTTTCCCGTCATCACCCTTTCCAATCCAGTACATGCCTGAGACGATCTTCGACCAGATTCTTCGGGGGGACGCGCCAGCGACGTTTGTTTACCGTGACGACCTCGTCTCGGCGTTCATGGACATCCAGCCGGTCAATCCGGGTCATGTGCTCGTCGTGCCGAACGAGCCGGCAGCTTATCTCGCTGATCTGCCGGTGGAGACGGGCGCGCAGCTCTTTCGCGTGGCCCAGCGAATCGCCGAAGCGTTGCGAGCGAGTGATCTCCGGTGTGAGGGAGTGAATCTGTTCCTAGCCGATGGAGCCGCTGCGATGCAGGAGGTCTTTCACGTCCATTTGCATGTGTTTCCTCGTTACAAGGGCGACGGGTTCGGGCTGCGCTTTTCCGAAGCGTACTTCCAGAAGCCGGAGAAGCCGGAACGTGCAGCTCTAGAGGAGGCCGGAGCGAGCATCCGAGCGGCGTTGGAACTGGCTGAGTGACCGCCGCGCAAGCTTAGGGACGTGTCAGCTTTACATTTCTATCGCACGCGCTTAACAATCAGTCTACATCTTTGGTGTCACAACTGCGCGCCATCGGGTATCTTGCGTGGCTCATTCAGTAAGCGTCAACCCATCGTTGTTCAAGCGTCCATGCAAAAGATCCGATTTGTACTCGTTGCTCTGCTAGCAACCGTATTCACCGCAACGCTCAATGTGAGCGGGTACCAGGCAACGGCACAAGATCAGGCTGAGGACGCGGTGTCCCGTGCCAACGTGGGCCGCACCGGCAACGTGATCTTCATCCACCCCGACGGTACCGGCCTGAACCACTGGAGCGCCGGGCGCATGTATTGGAAAGGCCCGGACGGCCTGTTGGAGTGGGACGCACTGCCCGAAATGGCCGTGTACCGCGGCCACATGGCCGACCGCCTCACTGGCACGTCCAACGGTGGTGCTACGGTTCATGCGTTTGGCTACAAGGTGGCGGGCCCTGGCTCCTTCGGCAAAGATGGGGGAGGGTTTGGTAAAACGGGCCGGGACATGCTCTCGCTGTCTGGCTACCCCGGTAGCATCATGCGTGAAGCGGCGAATGCCGGCCACCCGGTCGGTGTCGTCAACGATGGCGATGTCGCCGAGCCCGGCACGGGCGTGTTCTTGTCCGAGGCGGACGACCGCGGGCTGTCCAATGCCATCGTCGCTCAACTTCTCGACGGACGTCCCGGCTTCGAGGGAGAGCCGCGGCCGGCGGTGGTGCTGGGCGGCGGCGAGCGGTTTTTCTTGCCCAGGGATGCGCCGCTCTGCGACGGGGAGATTCGCCCTGACTGTTATCTGCACACCGATCCGGTCGACGGACGTGGGCCAGGCCGCAGAGATGGACGCAATCTGATCCAAGAGGCCATCGACGCCGGCTATGAGGTCCTCCGCACACGCGGCGAATTCGAGGCCCTGAAGGAGCGGCTGGAGGCCGACGAGAGCTTCGCGCCGATGGTGATGGGCCTCTTTGCAGCGGACGATATGTTCAACGACGCACCAGAAGAAGTCATCATCGGCCTCGGCCTGATGGACCCTTCAGTAGACCCGGAAAGCAAGGCCGGCGACTTGATCCTCTGGGGGAGTGCCCCAGGCACGTTCGGGTACAATCCGCCTACCCCGGCTGAGATGATGGACCTGGCGCTGATGGTTCTCGAGCGCCACAGTGCCAAGGCTGGGCGCCACTTCCTGCTCGTCGCCGAAGTGGAGAGCACGGATAACATGCCCAACAACACGAACGCGATTGGCCTGCTGCGGGCCCTGCGCTATGCAGACGAGCTGATCGGTGTGGCGCGTGACTACGTGGCGCAAGATCCCGAGACCCTCATCATCACCGCGGCCGATAGTGATGGCGGCAGCCCGCAGGTGTTCTCGCCGGCACCGACGGATGCCGATGGCAACGTGAGTGTCTCGGGCGGCAATCCGACCGGCAGTGAAGAAGACCGGGGCTTTCCGCTGG